>CAZKJY010000222.1:0-4077 GCA_964553165.1 uncultured Enterobacteriaceae bacterium | reverse complement strand
TCGGGCAATGCGTTCTTCATAGACTGAGAGCTGTTCATGTTTGGCGTTGAGTTCGCGGTTGAGAATGTTGGTTTCTCCGCGGATTTCAAACAGCTGCTCCTGCAATTCCAGCACGGAGCCTGTATCACTGATGTCACTTTCCTCCAGCGGCACCGGCGAGGTCACCCGGGTAATCATCAGCAACAGGATCATGGCGCCAAAACCACAGGACATGACATCCAGGAAGGCAATGTTGAAAGAGTCGTTATCGCGTCTTTTTGCCATACCAGAAAGGCCTTAGGGCCAGTCCTCCGAGGGGCTCATGAAGGCGCCACCGGTTGCCACGGCCAGCTGCCAGTAGTAGGAGGCAGCCATGGGATCCCCCTCCAGTGGCATCAGTATCACATTCACCGGTATGCCCGCAGGCAGGAATTCCAGTGAGTCTTCGAACAGCCGTTCACGGTCCCGACCGGAAATGGTGTTGTTGCGGGGTTCCCGGTTGTCGCGCGTAGGCAGGCCGTCGGTGATCAGGAAGATGTTGTCCGGCAGGGGTGACAGACCACGCACGGCCTGAAACAGGCCGGCCAGATTGGTGCCGCCCTGCGGAATGGTCGTGTTCAGGTTTTCCACAGCCTGATTGAGCTGCTCCTGGTCTGCGACTTCAAGCCACTGACCCAGCGTGCCAGGGATCACGGGATTAACGTCTTCGCTGAAAGCATAAAGCTGGTACTGACTGGGTGGTGGCAGTTGGGACGTCAGCCAGTCTACCGTGTTCTGCACGCTCTGCCATTTATCCGAATTCAGTTTGGCCTCATCCGACATGTTGCGGCGGCGTATGATGTTGACGATGGTGTCATCCAGCATGCTGGTAGAGATATCCACCAGCAGCAGAATCCGGTTGCCGCCCAGTATCAGGCCGGTCAGGTACTGGCGGTTGCCATCCCCGACGAAACGGCGGATGTTGTTGCCGGTGAACTGGTCTTCGGCTTCCCGCAGGTTTTCAATTTCTGCCTCAAGCGCGGCAATTTCCTGCTGCAGCCGCATGATCTCATCATCGCCGGAGCTGTTGTTCTCTTCCAGCTCACGCAGCCGGTCCATGAAATTATCAATTTCTTCCTCAATCGAACGCGCCAGACCCTGGGCTTCAACGACCTGAAAATCCACGTCCGACAGGGTATTTCTGACCCGGACAAGTCCAGCCTCACCTTCCAGGATCTGTTCTTCGAGCAGGTTGATTTCTGCCGCCAGACTGGGGTCCAGGACATTGGTCGCATTCTGGGTATTGTGATCGAGGATCAGAAAGATCAGCACAACGGCTCCGAAGCCACAGGACATGACGTCCAGAAAGGCCAGACTCATCGGATTAAAGCTGCGTTTGCTGTGTTTGTCCTTTGCCATTAGCGCCCCTGAGCCATTACTGGACCTGGATAAACTCAATGGTTGCGTCATTATTGACCGTGAGCCGGTCGCCGAGTTTCAGAACAGCAGGTTCCGTCAGAGGCGAGCCGTTCAACTGTAAATCCAGGTCCGGATTATTATGTAAGCAATATCCCTGTTCCTGCAAACTCACGGTGATTGGAGAGCGAAGATTCAGCGCCGGCGGGTTGATAGTGGGCAGGGCGTAAGCCCTGTGGCGGAACAGAAAGTGAGAGGGCCTGCCTGCTGAGGAGGCCTTGCTGCGATCCTGTGTTTTTGGCTCGGGCAGGGGCAGCCTGGCGATCAGTCTCAGGGCATCTCCGCTGCTTTTGATGCGCTCGAGGTGCTGGTAGGCATGCCTGGTCATGCTGTCTTCCGGGACAGCAAACAGCTGCGGCAAAGCCAGATCAATCCCTGGCAGCGCGGTGTTTCCAGCCCGCGCAAAGACGGGCGAATTGTCAGCACTCATGGCCTCAAGTTCCTGCAAAACCCGCCTGTAGATGGTCTGTGCTCTCTGCTGGAAACTCTTCAGGGTCAGACTGGCCTGGTGCACCGTTCCCTTGTTATTGATTTCAATCTGAATTTCCTGCTGGCTGCTCACCCGCTTTAACCACTGGTGTAGCTCGTTATACAGATACTGTTCTGTGTCGGCATTGTGAAGCGGGTCAAAACGGCTTTGCTTGATGAAGGCGTCAGTGATGGTATTGGCCCAGGTATCCTGCAGGGCAAGCAGGCCGGCGCCGGGCACGGAGACCACTTTCTCGCGTACAATTTCCCCCTGCTCGCGCACCACGCGGGTCAACACAGTCTGATGCAACTGGATATCCATGAACACAGCATGCTGATGTTCCTGCAGTTCAGCCAGCGCCAGCAGGGACAGATCCACCAGCCCGACCGGTTCAATGGGACAATGTTTGACCAGGCCGAGCAATGTTGCCAGCTGGTTGCCGGAATAATGGCTTGGCACCGCAAAGACCGCTTCGCCCTGCAGCTTGAGCTCCGTCAACAGGGTATTGAGATGCCCGTAAGCCAGATCAGCCTGGTGCCGGAAATGCCTGTTCTTCTTTACCAGCGGGTCCAGGCTTAACTGGGACCAGAACTGGTTAAAATTTTCCTGTGGGTGCAGACGGGTCAGTTTGAGCGCTTCTTCTCCATAGACAGGCTGTTTACTGAAAGTGTTGGCAAAACCGGGGCTCTCCAGAAGCAGCCCTTCCGGGGTACTGATACGAATATTCTGGTCCTGTAATTCAATCAGCGCTGTCATCGGCTTTAATCATCGTCGTGATCGGGGACCTGCATATGGCGGATCAGGTAGTTGTCACAGTAATCCTGGGTATCCAGTACCAGGCGGTCCTGCAGCAGCTGCAACTGGTAGAGGACAAACATGATGATGATGCTGACCACCAGGGCGATAAAGGTGGAGTTGAAGGCCACACCCAGACTGGTGGTCACGCCCAGGATATCACCACTGACAGCACTCTGGGCCTGACCCAGGGCTTCACCGATACCCCGCACCGTCCCCAGGAAGCCGATGGACGGTATCGCCCAGGCGATGTAGCGGACTATGGTCAATTCGCTTTCCAGGCGCTCGGCTTCAGTATTGCAGACATCCTTGACTACATTCGACACGGCCTGAATGTTGCGGGTGGTGTTGAATCGCTGCAGGGCGGATAACAGGGCGCGTGGCAACAGATACTGGCGCTCGTCCGGGGGCAGCGCCTGAACCGGCCGGGCGTAGTTCCTGGCATCCTCGGGCAGGATGCTCATGCCTTCAGAGACATTCAGGAGGGGGCGCTGCAGCAGTGCATTTTCCTTGCGGTTGCGCCAGATTTTCAGGCCGATAATCGACAGTGCCCAGAACATCAGGATGATACAGGTCTCCTGTTCATAGTCGCGCATGACGACATACAGGGAGCGTTCCTGCACATAGTCCGGATCAGCTTCCTGAAAGGCAGCCTGCTGGGCCATTACGGCCTCGGCATTGGGCCGGATAACGGCGACATAGACAGCATGGACAATGATGACCGAAATAATCAGGGCGAAGACCTGATAGACAAAATCGGAAACGATGCCTTGTTGTTTCATGGTGTGTCCTTAAATATCGACAGGAAAGGAGACTGACAGGTCTTCGGAAATCTGTACACTGGGATTGAAATCTTCATTGCTGGCTATCGGCGTGTCATCCGCCGGCTCTGCCGGAACAACCGTGTTTTCGCCTGGCACTATATCGTCCTCAGCCTCTGAATTGACCGGGAGATTATCGGTACCGGCTTCCGCAACAGGTTCAGCGTCCTGCTGGGCGAGGAGTAAGGGCGCAGGGAGCGTGGCGGCGAAAAACAGGGCCAGTAAGAGTGCGTGATATCTCGTCATGCTGAATACGGCTATGGGTTTATTCTCCAGGAAAAACAGTGCCGGAGCTCTGCCAGCCTCCTGATAGTATCGTATTTAATTGCAATCTTCCTCACTTTCAAGCCCCGGGAATAGGGGCATTCAGGGCCGGTTCAGGCCGGTCGGCAGGGGACAGTCGGGTATGAGTCATGCTGAAAATGATTCAAGGTAAAAGCAGTGTTTAAAAACGAAGACTTACTTTCATCCCGGTAAAGGCTCCGGAATACGCCAAAAACCGTACGTCCATGTGCAGGCTCGGATGGCGTATCTGACCGCCATGGATGGCGGGCATGC
>CAZKJY010000221.1:0-4086 GCA_964553165.1 uncultured Enterobacteriaceae bacterium | reverse complement strand
CAATGTCACGATGACTATCCAGAACATGCATGCAAACGACCCCTTGGTAGTTTTAAGTCTGTTGGGTGATTCACTCGCAGAATCAGTAATGCTGGAACAAGTCGTGATTAATCCAGGGGAAGTTTCAGCGCCTATCAGTGTCAGGGTGACGCTGGCTGATGGTTTCACTATCAATGATGACGAACTGGATTTGAACTTGCTGGTCCGTCGGGGCCTTGAGGCAATGGACTATGTGGAAGCGATTGATGATCCGCGTGCCAGGGCCAGGGTTCCCCTGGGTTTTAAAGAACAGAAATCCGGAATCCCGAATGAAGATGAGTATCGGATAACATTCGACGTCAAGGAATAATCAGCATCAATGAGTAGGCTCAAGCCGCCAGAGTGAGGGTGTGAATCCTCGACTAGGTTCTATCAGCTCGCCAGATCGCGCGAAGCGTACCACCAAAGCAAGCAGCATCCCTCAGGGATTCGCTCAGCAAACCAACCCGATAGCATTTCTTAGTTTGATGTCAGAGTAGATTGAAAATTTACGCTGAACATCAGCGTTAGAAAGAAAGATGAGTACGAAAAAATACAAAGTCTGACAGTCTAAAAAGCTTCAATCCTGGGCTTTGATGTAGAAAACACCTTGCCGAAAAAGAATGGACAATAATTTGTTCCGCACAGTAAGTCATTTAAAACCACGAAAGCATTCCCGCTGTCTCCAGCCTTCAAGGAACAGGCTGGGTGATATCAAATGAATATCACTTATTGTAGTTAGCTGATTACTTGAAGAATTTTCTCTGGCTTCCAGCACCCACGGCTGCTGGGAGGTCTTAGTCGATAAAGATTTGCCGAAAACAGTCGTTACAATGATAAGCTTTGCTATATATCGAATGCTGCAGGGTTGAAAGAGCTTTTTCCTAAACCGGCGTTTTCAGGATAGTTAATTCAACCATTATTCAATAAATACCAAGATTATTACGGGCTAGTGCATTAATAGATGAGCGAACCAGAAACCGGCAAACATTACCTGGAGAAGAAAAGTATACTGATTTCAGATTTGCGTGGTTTCACGCATTTTTCTGAAAAATATCCGGCCCTGGAAGTGATCAATTTTCTCAATCGCTATCTGAATGTCATGCTGCCGATTATTGAAAAACATCACGGGAAAATTGACAAACTGCTGGGTGATTCGATTCTGGCCGTGTTTGATTTCGATGATGGCAGGGTTGTCAATGTACTGGCCTGCGCCATTGAGATGCAGAATGCCATGCACAGTATTAATGCAGAAAACCGAAAACTTGGGCTGGACAGTATTTACATGGGGATTGGCATTAATACAGGGGAAGTCGCTTTAGGTCATCTGGGTAATGACAGTCACCGGGAATTCACCGTGGTCGGCAATGAAGTGAATATTGCGTCCCGTGTGGAGTCGTTCAGTATGCGGGGGCAGGTACTGATCAGTGACAATACCTATGACAGTTGCAAGGATCACATTCTGGTAGGAAATTCCTATGAAGTGCAGCCCAAGGGAAGTGTCAGGTCCTTAAAAATTTATGAACTTTTACGTTTAAATACACCAGTCTCTCTGGAATTAAAGACCTACAATCTGAGAAAGGAACCGAGGGTCAAGGTGACGATACCCGTATATTTCAAGGTGCTGGAGAAGAAAAAGATTCTGCCAGAGGTGCACATAGGACAATCAATAGACCTGAGCTATTCAGGCTTGCTGTTTGAATCAGGCCTTAAATTAAATCCCTTCACTGAAATTATCCTGGAAGTTAAATCTTCTATTTTCGGTAATAGTGTAGGTTCTGCCTATGGAAAGATTAATCGAGTAGAACGCGTTGAAAACAAGTATCACTACGGGATTGAATATACTGATATAGATGATCTCGCCATGTCGGCGATCAAGGCTTTTGTAGACGACTCGATATAATGGGATATTCAAAACAGGGCTGGCAAGGGGCTAAGTGACCTTGTAGGTGAATTAAAAGCGGATGTTGATAATTTCTATAAGGGACTCTCATGCAAAATGACACAGAACAGTTTGCAGAGCTATTAAAAAACAACCCTTTTTGGTCTGTTTATGATTCTCAATTTGAAATTGTACAGCCAGCTTCAAATCCTGAATTAAGAGCGCTCCCTTCTCCGGATGTCTCTTTGCCCACGACTAGTTATGTATTTTTTGCAGGTTTTTTTCTACTCGGTCTCTGGTGCTATCTAAGAAATAAAATCCGTCACCGGGCCAACACGCCAGACATCTTTTATGATGAAGGAAACAACTGGTATTACTACCGCTTCGGCAGTGAAGAATCTTCAATTCTGGTGGGTGATGAACCCTGGCTCCCCAAAAGCTATTACTTCGATATTCAGAATGAAGGTTTTTTCCCTGTTGGATCCGATCCTGTCATGGAGCGACGGGTTTCACTTGATGAGATCAGACAGGCCATGCTGCCGTCCAGGCTACAACGGGTCTTGCCGCTTTTCCTGATTCTGCTCGGGTTTACAGGCGCGGCCTATTTTTATCAGCGTGCGCTTGAAGATAATTATCAGGTTTACACACAACAAATTGCGCAAAGGGAAATGCAGCTGGCCCGTTTTGATCCCTATGCGGGCATGTGTCAGCTTAACAACCGTCAATCACTGTTGCCGCAGTTAATGACTGTTACTGTTGTTTATGATCTTCCGGCGGGGAGCGTTCCAGCAATTGCCCTGGAGACACATCAATACCTGGAAGATGATGAACTGAATACCCCGGAAGGCATCATTGCCTTACCCGCCATTGATTTTCTTTACGGTTCACCAGGCCGGATCGTCGGGACTTCGGGTGAAGATATCTACTTTGGTGACAGAGAAGTGGGTAATGAAAGCTGTGAGCAGGGTAATACCTATTTTCTGCAGAATGATCCGGCTACTGGCGGAGAGATTGCCTATGCAGTCCCGGTCGATGAACTGAAAAGCCTGACACTCGGTGCTGAATCAGGATCTTATGAAAGCAATTTGTTTGGCAGATATGCGATGGACTATCTGATCAATCTGAGTACCTATGATCTACGCCTGATGGAGTATCGATATTCAGTTGACCAGCTTCCGGGTTGTGATATGAGCATTGAAGGGCAACAATTTCCCCGTGGTTTTCAGGGTGCCTGGACAGGTTTTGAAGGCGAGATTGTCCCCTGGGGGACATCACCGGCACTAACCATCGGCACACCGGATTTCCAATCCTGCTCAAGTATTTTTCATCTGGAGTACCAATAGGATGAAAGTGCTGCAGCATCATCTGATGAGAAACAACAGGCAGTTTTTGGCAAACAGTCATGAATACCGTTGAATACCATACATTCATGATCGGCATGCCGGAAGCGCCATTCTGGCTGAGCCCGAACGGGGAAAATCTGCAGCATGAATCGGTAAGTATCTTCATCAATGCGACAGACACGGTTCAGGGCAAGCTTGAGCAATTCGATTATGCTGGACGATTCCTGATCCTTTCTGAAGCTCAAACCGGAACACAGAGAAAGCTCGGTTTCCATGAGTTTGTTTACCTTTCATTTCAGCGAACTTACCAATTCGATTCGCAGGCCTTGCCTGACTTCCTGGTCAGTGATGCTGTTGAATATCCGCTTCAGGAAATTGATTTTGAAGTAGCACTGACCAATAACCAGGACCTGCAGGGAAAAATGCTTGCCTATCAGAACGATGATGCCGGTATTCACCTCTACAAAAATTCAGCCAATGCGGTGACCCGATTATTTATTCCAGCAGTTTCCATTACCAGGGCACGGCTGGGCAACAGGCTTGGCGATGAACTGCTGTCAATGAATTTGCTGACCCCAAAGCAGGTCAGCCAGGCATTATTCAATCAGAACCAAAGCAAGAATAAAAAAATTGGTGAATATCTGCTCGAGTACAACTACCTGCAGGAAGAAGAGATTGAAAATGTCCTCAAGCTGCAGAAGCTCTCCCAGTACAGAGTGTCAAATCCCAAGAAGCTGGGTGAAATCCTGATAGAGGAAGGCTTCCTGAGTAAAAAGCAGCTTGAGGAGGCGCTTGAAAGACAGGCACAGAAGAAAAGCGAAAAGTTTGGCGAAAAGCTGTTGA
>CAZKJY010000220.1:0-4088 GCA_964553165.1 uncultured Enterobacteriaceae bacterium | reverse complement strand
GCTGAACAGATTTTCTTCCCATAAACCCGAAGGCACTACTGCCTGAATGTCATCCAGGCAGACTAGATCGAGCTGCTCCAGCCCCTCCAGCACGGATGCCCCGGCTTCAGCAAATAAGGACAGCGGCACATAAACAGCATTCTCGTGCAGGGCACAACAGGCCTGTAACAGGTGACTTTTACCGCTGCCTTCTGCTCCCCAGATAAAATGAATCCTGTCATTGTGCTGACTGGCTGTCAGGGACAGCAGCAGTTCCTGGTTGTCACTGGCAATGACAAAATTATCCAGGCTGAATTCATTGTGCAGACGAAAATCAAAAGCAACCTGGGACATCCTGCCGAAACGCCTAGTTACGCACCCAGCGATAGTGCATGTAAACATCATCGCCTTCCCGACGAAGTTCAGCCTGCGACTGCAGAGCCGGTTGAAGCGCCATGGTCTCAACCAGCTGGCGCAACTGTCCGCCCGTCTCCAGTTTTAAAAACAGACTGCCGTTAACAGCCTGATTCAACTGATAGGAGCTTATGCCATTCAGATTGTTCAGATAGTTCAGCAAGGCAGAATAGGCCGCAGGACTGTCGATACCATCCACCTGCAGATTAACCTGTACCGAGTCTTCAAGGCCTGACAGCAGTACGGCGTAATATTGAGACAGTTCGCTGGTCGCCAGATTGATACTGCCCCGCAAAAAGTCTGTTTCATTAAGCTCAAACTGTTCATACTCAAAGGTATTGTCGCGGAAAAAATAAATGGATTTGGCCAGCAATTCCCCGCTCAGAGAACGAAACAAGCGGATGCTCAGAATACTTTCTGCCTGGTACCGTTGCGATGCTCTCAGAATTGCAGCCTCATCCAACTCCCATAGACGATTGCTGTTCAGCTGCAATTGATCTTCCAGATCCAGCAGCGGAAACAGCAAGGGAAGTCCACGCCGTTCTGCCAGATATCTGATCGCTGTCAGCGTCGTACTGTCAGTCAAATCGCTGCTACCCAGCATGCGCCGACCTTCCAGCTCATCCTCGACAACCACCCAGACCAGGGTTTCGGGGCGGTTGGCTGGCCACAGCGGAATAGTATTTTCATCAAGCAAACGGTTAATTTCGGTTTCGTAAAAGTTGACCACGATTTCCAGCCGCTGCTGCGGATTGGTGGTCCCGTCAGCATTGATCGTATTGGCGCGGGTCTGGGTGCTCCAGGATTCAACATAGGGTTCCGGGCTGGTGATGGCGCGTCGAATGGATGTTGAATTGCCGATATCCTGTGAACCACTGATCTTGGCGAGGACTACCTGCAGGGCCTCACCAAAAGCCCGGCGTCGTTCCTGTTCACTTTCCCGTGAATTCAGCGCAATGGTTGCCTGGTACAGACCCGGCACCACGACTGCCAGCACGGGCATATTCCACAGCAAGAGGAAGGGCAGCAAAATGCCTGCAAGGGATCGCTTCAATCTGTCTTTCACTGCCTTTATCATAGGCGCTATCATACCCGATTCAGGCTTGGGCTAACCAGTCAGCATCCGGGAAACTCCGCTTAAGCTACTGTTAAGCTCCGCCCACGATAATGAAGCCATGAAAGTAATCGCAATTTTCAAGAGAGCCCTTGTGAGCAGCGCCCTGCTCCTCGTCTGTCAGTCAGTCCTGGCAGATCCTCCACAGGCGTTCTCGGTTAATTATGACGCCCGCTACCGGGGCATGAGAGCAGAGGCAACGATTTCCCTGACACAACAGACGGATGGTACCTACCTGGCACAGTCACAAATTGCCATCAAACTGCTTGGGGCAACCGTCACCTCGATTCATGAAAGCAGCCGTTTTGATTGGCTTGACGAGAACCCCAGACCCCATCATTACGAGTACGTTCAGTCCGGGCTTGGCAGACGCCAGCGCAGTATTGATTTTGACTGGGAGCAGGGACTGGCAAAAGCCCAGGTCAATGACACAGTTACTGACATCCCTCTGTCCCGGCCGGCAGTCGATGAAATGAGCATGTATACCCTGATAAAACAGGCCATACAGTCTGGTGAAGAAGATATCTATTTCGATGTCATCGATCGGAATCAACTCGAGGAATATCACTACCGGCTTGTCGGCGAAGACATCGTCGAATCACCCATCGGTGCCTTTAACGCCCTGAAAGTCGAAAGGGTTCGGGAAAACAGTGAACGCCAGACAGAACTGTGGTTCGCCCCCGACTATGACATGCTGCTGATTAAAATTTTTCACCGTGACCCGGATGGCGATGAATACGAAATCACCATCGACAATGCACAGCTGAATGGACAGCCTGTGATCGTTGATTGACCTTAGGCGTTAACCCTCAGCCCGTGTTTGAGTATCTTCTTGTCGAAACTCATGACATCCATGTTCAATCTCTCGGCGGCCAGCTTCCTGTAATTTCCGCTATCCTGAATGGCGGTTTCCAGAATTTCCTTTTCAAAATTATCCAGATACTGTTTTAAATTTTCCGCTGTCAGCGGCGACAGAATTCTCTGGATTGGGCGGATTGCCGGTGCCGGCCCCTCACTGGTTTGTCGGTGGTCGGCAAGGCTTTCCACAACAGCTGTCTGTTCAGGTTCAGACTCCGGCTCGACAGCATGACGGTATTCCGGCGGAAGATCATTGACCCCGATGACCCTCCCCTCATAGATAATAGCCAGCCGCTCGATCAGATTGGTCAGCTCCCTGACATTACCAGGCCAGTCACAGCGCTGCAGGGATTCAACGGCACTGGAACTCAGACCAATGGCTTTCTGTCCGGCATGTTCCAGGCGGGTAATCAACTCCTTGATCAGTGCAGGAATATCTTCGGGGTGTGCACGCAAGGGGGGCAAGGTGATTGGAAAAACATTCAGCAGATAGTAAAGATCTTCCCGGAATTTGCCTTCTGAAACTTTCTGTCTGAGATTGGCGTTGGTCGCCACCACCAGTCGAACGTCAGCCTGTCTTTCACTTTGCTCACCGACCCGGTGAAAACTGTTTTTTTCGAGAAAACTCAACAGGCGCGCCTGGATCGCCAGGGGCATTTCGGTAATTTTATCGAGGAACAGCGTGCCGCCACTGGCTTTCTCCAGATATCCCAGACTTTCTGCATCAGCACTCGTCAACGCGCCTTTTCCAAACAGACGTGCTTCGAACTGCTCTCCTTCGGCTGCACAGTTGACGGCGATAAAGGCTTTGTCACCGCGACCGGAATGGTAGTGAATATTCCTGGCGACAATTTCTTTCCCGGTACCTGATTCACCTGACAACAGAACATTGACTTTGCGTGCTGAAACCTGATGCATCAATTCACGCACCTGTTTGATCAATGCACTTTCTCCTGCCAGGGTCCTGAACAGCGGTGTCCCCTGATCGGAAATAATCCTGCTCTGGGTTTTCACCGGCTTCAGCCCGAGTAACTGCCTGGCATATTCAAGCAAACGCAGGAGAGTCTGATAATCCGGATGCTCAGGTAACTGGATGATCCAGGGCTGGCTGGCTTCCGGAATCTGTTGCTGTATAAAGGCGGGTTCTGCCTGCAGAAAAATCGGTAATTTTGCTTGCGTCTGGTGAATCAGATCAATCAGCGCCGGCGCTGAAAAGTGACTGTCGCTGATTTTGCCAATCATGATGGCAAGAACCGGCTCCTGGCACAGTCGATCACTGAGCAATTTGTCTGTCTGCGTGGAATTGATGCTGAGCACATCCTCACCAACAAAATGAAAGCGAATCTTCCAGTTGTGGGTGGCAAGCTTGTCGTCATCAATGATGATTACTTTGTGTCGTGACGCCATACCGGGGAGAGTACAAAGTTACTGTTCTTGTTTGGCAAATTATAGCAAGTGCACCAGGTCGTCTTTTGTATCTACATCACATAATGGACGCAAGAGCTGATAGCCAAGATTCAATTGACCAAGACTCTGCAGCGTTTGCTGCAGGACTCGCTCAGTCCCCCAGTCGATATTGCTGAATAACTGACTCGCGGCCATCTTTAAACCGATCAGGACATAGCCACCATCCTCCGCCGGACCAATCACCACGTCGCGCTCCGGCAAAGACAGGGCATGCAGCGCCTCAGCCAGATAGGCCCGGTCGAGCCCCGGACAGTCA
>CAZKJY010000219.1:0-4092 GCA_964553165.1 uncultured Enterobacteriaceae bacterium | reverse complement strand
TAGCAGCTTCGTTGACTTCAGCAACAATCTGTCGCTTGTCTTCAATACGAATAGCCACTTTCAATACTCCTAAGTTTTTGATTATCGCTATAGCTACTGCGCTCACCAGTACGTCGTTAAAACCCTGTTCGCAGTGCTCATTTACTAAACGTGTAAACTCCGCTTGCTCACAGTCTTTTGCCTAGTACTGATTTCGCTCGTAACGCTATTAAGTCGACAACCAGTTAAGGAATCGCTAAGGATTCCATTTTTTCTGTTCTGCCATTCGACAAAACAGATACTTATTCGGTGATTAATTCAAACAAACTGCGTCTGAACCGGGTTTCACCATCTGCGCAGGACATTAAGTAAGTCATCCCTTGGTGCAGGTAATTCGGCGAGTTTGCCGAATTAACCATACATCAGGGAGCTTTCCCCTGCGGTCTTTGACGGCCTTGTTTCAGAAGAAACAATACCCCAAAGTCTTAGTGAGATTTATTTACAGCTTCTGCGCTTGACTGCTTTGCTTTAAATAAATCTCGAATTCTTTTCCGCCAAAATTCTTTGGATTTTTAGAAATCCAGTGAAGAATGGTCAATCTGTATCCCAGGACCCATGGTCGAAGACAATACAATTTTCTTCACATAGGTACCTTTGGCTGATGCCGGTTTTGCCTTTTTCAGGTCAGCCAGCAGGGCCTCAAGATTGCCTTTGATCTTCGCAACATCGAAGTCAATCTTGCCGATACCGCCATGAATAATGCCGTTTTTATCAGTACGATAACGGACCTGTCCGGATTTTGAATTTTTAACCGCTTCTTCTACATCCGGAGTCACCGTACCGACTTTCGGATTAGGCATCAGACCTTTCGGGCCCAGAATGGTGCCCAGCTGACCCACCACACGCATGGCATCAGGGCTGGCGATAACAACATCAAAATCCAGATTGCCTGCTTTGATACTGGCAGCCAGATCATCAAAGCCAACCACATCAGCACCAGCTGCCTTCGCCTTTTCAGCATTTTCACCCTGGGCAAACACAGCGACCCGAACTACTTTTCCGGTTCCGTGTGGCAGGGTTGTGGCACCACGTACAGCCTGGTCCGATTTACGGGCATCAATACCCAGGTTGATACTGACATCCACAGATTCCTTGAATTTGGGTGTGGCAAACTGGGCAAGCAGGGCTAGCGCTTCATCAATCGGATACACTTTTCCTGACTGCAGTTTTTCAGCAATAAGTTTTGCTTTTTTAGTGATTCTGGCCATGTCTATACTCCCTCGGTCTCAATACCGGCGCTTCTGGCACTACCCGCCAGCGTACGCACAGCAGCGTCCATATCCGCAGCAGTCAGATCAGGCATTTTCAGCGTTGCGATTTCTTCCAGCTGGGCACGTGTAACCTTACCGACTTTCTCGGTATTCGGTCGGCCACTGCCGCTTTTAATGCCCGCTGCTTTCTTCAGCAATACCGCTGCCGGAGGGGTTTTGGTAATAAAGGTGAAGCTTCTGTCAGCGTAGACAGTAATCACCACAGGAATAGGCATTCCCTGCTCAAGACTCTGGGTCTCAGCATTAAATGCTTTACAGAATTCCATGATATTGACACCGTGCTGACCCAGCGCAGGACCAACAGGCGGACTTGGATTGGCCTTACCAGCTGCAACCTGCAGCTTGATATAAGCTAAAACCTTCTTAGCCATACTTTTTCTCCTTTGGGTTATCGCCTTGCGGCTCCCCTGGCGCTGCCCCTGATAAGAGCACAGCGACTTTTTATTTAAGAACCTTTTCATATTGAAAAAGTTCCACCAAATTCTTTACTCTATTTACTCTCTAACTTACTGGCGTCACGAGCGCCGGTCAGTCGAGGCAAAGACATTTTTTAGAGCGGAACTTACAAAACAGTAAGTGACAAACTAAAAAATGTTTTTAACGAAGAATGACCTAGCACAGTAGCCAGATCGTTTTTTTTAGCTAGCAAATACTTCATTCTGGTTTTAACGAAGTAATAGTTAGCGTAATAGTTTCAACCTTTCTCGACCTGCGAGAATTCCAGTTCCACTGGCGTTGAGCGACCGAAAATCAAAACCGCAACTCTGACTCGACTCTTCTCATAATTCACTTCTTCTACCGTACCGGTGAAATCATTAAACGGCCCGTCGATAACTCTGACCATTTCACCCGGTTCGTAAACTGTCTTGTGTGTCGGCTTGTCGACCGACTCTTCAAGACGATTCATGATTTCATTCACTTCTCGCTGTGTGATTGGCGCAGGCTTATCTGCCTTGCCACCAATAAAACCCATGACTCGCGGCGTGTCTTTTACGAGGTGCCAGGTATCATCATTCAGCACCATGTTAATCAGCACATACCCAGGAAAAAACTTCCGTTCGCTCTTTCGTTTCTGGCCACTGCGCATTTCCAGTACTTCTTCAGTCGGAACCAGAACATCACCAAAGTATTCAGGCATGCCTGAGAGGGAAATTCTTTCCTCCAGCGCCTGCTTTACCTTGCGCTCGTATCCAGAGTAAGCATGGACCACATACCAGCGTTTATCATTTTCCGAAGACATACTTATGCTTTTATACCCTATCCTATAATCAGCGAAATCAGCCAGCTCAATATGGAGTCCACTCCCCATAAGATCAAAGCAACGATCATGACAACAACCAACACTATCAGGGTTGTCTGTGTGGTTTCCGTTCGCGTCGGCCACACCACTTTTCTAATTTCTGTTCTGGCTTCCAGACATAATGTCAGGAAAGCCTTGCCTTTAGTTGTCTGAACAGCAACCCAGCCAGCTATTGCAGCAAGTATCAACAAACCAACAGTCCGGTAAAGCACAGACTCTGTTGCAAAATAGCTGTTCCCGTAAACACCAGCTATAACCAGTATTAATACGACAACCCAAAGCACCATGTCTTTGCCGCTCTGAGAGCCAGCGCTTTTTGCTTTTGCCGCTTTTCCAACCTTGTCATTCATTTTGCTGACTTACTTTCTAATTCTGGCAGGCCAGGAGGGAATCGAACCCCCAACCTGCGGTTTTGGAGACCGCCGCTCTGCCAATTGAGCTACTGGCCTAAATAATCGAATCACCTAGTTTCACTTTATTTCATAAGACGACTAAGCCGAGACGACTGCAAGCAGCTGTCTCGGCTTATGTCACGAACTTGCTAAGCTGTTATTCGATGATTTTGGCGACTACACCAGCGCCTACTGTACGACCGCCTTCGCGGATCGCAAATCGCAGACCTTCATCCATCGCAATTGGAGCAATGAGCTCGACTTTCATCTGCACATTGTCACCCGGCATAACCATCTCAACATCAGCTGGCAACTCACAAGCACCGGTTACGTCAGTAGTTCGGAAGTAGAACTGCGGACGATAACCTTTGAAGAATGGGGTATGACGACCACCCTCTTCTTTGCTCAGAATGTAAACCTCTGCCTCAAATTTGGTATGAGGAGTAATGGAACCCGGCTTGGCCAAAACCTGACCACGCTCCACTTCTTCACGCTTGGTACCACGCAGCAGAACTCCAACGTTCTCACCCGCTCGGCCTTCATCCAGCAGCTTGCGGAACATTTCAACACCTGTACAGGTAGTGGTCTGGGTATCCTTGATACCAACGATCTGAATTTCTTCGCCGACTTTAATCACACCGCGCTCAACACGACCGGTTACTACAGTACCGCGTCCGGAAATTGAGAATACGTCCTCAATCGGCATCAGGAAAGGCTTGTCGATATCACGTTCTGGCTCTGGAATATAGGAGTCAAGGGTTTCCACCAGTTTCTTGACAGCCGGGGCACCGATGTCTGAAGTGTCGCCTTCCAGCGCCTTCAGGGCTGAACCAACGATGATCGGAGTATCGTCACCCGGGAATTCATACTGATCCAGCAGTTCACGGATTTCCATTTCAACCAGTTCCAGCAGCTCTTCATCATCAACCATATCGGCTTTGTTCATGAAGACCACAATATAGGGAACGCCTACCTGACGGGACAGCAGGATATGCTCGCGAGTCTGCGGCATGGGGCCGTCAGCAGCACTTACTACCAGAATGGCACCATCCATCTGGGCGGCACCGGTGATCATGTTTTTTACATAGTC
>CAZKJY010000218.1:0-4098 GCA_964553165.1 uncultured Enterobacteriaceae bacterium | reverse complement strand
ATGGGCTGTTCGCCATAACTGAACCCGGTACGGAAGGTCCAGTCTGCCAGATTGCTGAATTGCCATTCATAGCCCAGTTTGTGCGTGGTCATATCATTCCAGCCAAATCCTGCCCCATGACTGCCACCAAGGCAGGCGCTAAGGGAGCTACCTCCGACTGTTGGACAGGAGAAAATAGGCTGGATGGGATTGCCGACTGAGTCCACTGAGCTGAACAGGGTATGTTCAATGTCATAGTGCAGTGAATTGCTGTCGGACAGCTTGAAGCTGATGCCGCCACGCAGAGAGGAGGGGATATCAAAATCTCCCTGCTCAGCAAACAGGTCGCTGTAGTCATCCAGTTCCGTCATGAAGATTTTGCTTTGATAGCTTAAGGCCAGATTGATGTTTTCACTGGCTTCCCAGATCACTCCCAGCTTGAGGCCGGCGCCATAGCTGTAGTCTCTTTTGTTATTGCTGAGATTGGCTGGAAATGTTGTGCCGCCAGAGGCAGCAAAGGTCTGGGTATAGGGCGCAAAACTGCCGAAGCCTTTGCCTTCAAAGGCCTGTGCACTGAGTACCAGGGCAGCCCCCCAGCTCAGACTGCCATTTTCGCGGGCGTAGGACAGATCCAGAAACGCCTGTGTCAAATCCACGCCGGCATCCCCTGAACCGTAAGAACCGGCCAGTGTCATCACCGGTGCTGGTCCCGCGCCATCGGGATCAAAGATGGCTGAGCCGGTCTGGTAATCGGTATTCATGCCGCCACGGCCATAAAAAGAGACCCCCAGCGCCGAGTCTTCCTGGTGGGTCCAGGTGTAGGCGATGTAGGGGATCACAAAATAGTTACTTTCGCTGTTCACCGTTCCCGGTGAAATCGTGAAGGCGCCCCCCTGACCATTTGCCAGGCTGGGGGAAGCCGTGTAGGAACGTCGTGGTGAAAAGATGCCGATCCCGGCTTCAAAATGGTCCCGCATGATAACCGTCGCGGCAGGATTGATGGATGTCGCAATGGCTTCACTGGGCAGGGCGGTGCCGGCCCCCGCGAGACCTTTGTTTTTTACGCCCAGGCCATGGGTGAAATAGCCATTGGTCGCCATGGCACTTTGCGAGGTCAGGATGGATATAGTCAGGGCAAGCAATCGGACGCCTGGCAGTTTCATGAGTCTACTCTATCTTAAAAAGCTGATGATTCTAGGGGGGGCAAGCCGATCACAGTCAAACAAAAGCTGAGCGGTGCGGGCAAGGCAGGAATTTACCGATATTAAGGGGTGCAGTCCACAGATCTGCCTGCTGTTAACAAAGCGAGGAGGAGAGTGTCTAATGGGGATAAAGCGGCGGCAGCTCAGTGTGAAACTGACTGCTCCGGGATTTCTTTTTAGCCTGTTGCAGCGCGGAGATCGCCCCTGAAAAATCCCTGAAATTAAATTCGGTGTCGGGACTGCCACCAAACAGGCAGCGCTTCATGGCTGCAATGGAAAGTTTGAGTGCGGGGTCGTCAAATGCGGCATTGAGCCTGTCCAGGCTGTACAGGTCTTTATCCTGAAAATAGACCTGTCCCCAGTCAAGCAAACGTTCATAACAGGCTTTCAGCTCCTGTTTTTCACAGGCTTTCTGTAAGGCATGGTAGCGCTGGTTCCAGAGTTTCAGATTGTTTTTTTGCTTTAACTTGGGGGACTTTTCACCGTAAAGCAGCCTCTCAATATGGCGACGGGCTTTTTGTACCAGGATCACCAGTACCGGGGCGAAGAAAAGGGCAGAAACCAGTACCAGCATGCCGACAAAGAGAATCAGGTTGAGGTTCAGACCAAGTACCAGCCTGGCAGGGCTCTCTGAATTGCTGTCAGCAGTTTCAGGGTTTATGCGCTGGCCATCTGCTGTGAGGATATCCAAATTATGTGCCGGCAGGCGGGCATACTCCAGGCTGTCGGTCTGCGTATTCCACCAGGGCACTACAATCTCCGGCAGGGTAAGGGGGCCTGCTTCCGTCGCTACCAGGGTGATATTCTGGATGTGCTCGGAACGGGTGCCGACATTCTCACGGATATCCACCTGTTCAGGCGCGGTCGGGTAGCTGCGCATGCTGGCATCAGCCGTGAAATCCAGATTCAGCAGCATGGAGGAAAAAAGGTCTTCGGCTTTGACATGGATGCTGCGCACCACTGCATCTCCAATCTGCAAAGTCTCAAGGGGGGCACTCCAGGTTTCGCTCAGGGTAATCTCGGTGCTGGGTAGCCAGTTAACTCCGGGAAAGGCAGCGGGAACCGGCAGCACCCGAAGCTGATGAGCATTGCTTTCCAGCTCGATGAGCTCGCGGCGTTCCGTCGTCCGCAGATCAGGATTTTCCCGGGTATTGCGGGTCTGGGTGTAGGCACGGAACTTGATGGGTGCAATCGTGAATTCACCACTGTTCTGGGGGAAGATGACAAAGCGGTTTTCATTGACCGCATAGGTAATGCCATCGATGACTTCCGTATATTCCAGACTTTCTCCTAGGCGGCTGGTGGCAGCCTCGGACATTTCCGGTCGGGAAAAAGCGGCACCGCGTTCAAAAGCCAGGGTGTAATAAAGTTTGATACTGTAAATCAGTTCTTCCTGAACATAGACCTGATCCTTGTTGATGCTGGTGACCAGGATGACCTCATTACCAGGTGTTGCACTTTGCGCTGCAGCCAGGGCAGAACCCGTGATCAGCAATACCAAAGCCAGGAGCCTTACCATAACTGCTGATTACTCTCGGCAAAAAGATCGACCCTGAGGGCGTCTTCAGTCCGTTTCTGCATTTCAAACTTGTTACGGAGCAGGGCAGCGGGATCATCGCGGATTCGGCCAAGCCATTGCTGCAGGGTGAGTTGCTGTTCCAGGGCGGCGCTGAATTCCTGTTCCTCGGCACTCTGGGGATTTTCCAGCTGGCTGGTGCCGGTATTGCCATCGGCATCCTGGGATTCCTGCTGACTCAGGCGTTCAGAGGTATCCTCCTGATTCATTTCGTTTTCCTGGCCATTGGCCTCAGCTGTAATTTCCTGCTGTTCTTCGGGTGGCGGGGTAGCGGATTCTTCGCCTTCTTCACGCTCCACGTCGAATTCCGTGCCCGGATCGTCGGTCATGCTTGCCAGCAGGGCGGCGACAATTTCAAGGTTGCTCGCTGCATCGGCATAGTCTGGGTTCATATCCAGCACCTGACGGTACAGATTGATCGCTTCTGGCAGCCGGTAAAGCTGGGCGAGAGCATTAGCCCGGTTATACAGGGAATGAATGTCATGCAGATCGACCAGATCAATCAGGGCAGCTTCATAGTTACCCTGGCGATAATTGGCCGCAGCCCGCCAGGCGATGTCCTCAAACTCGTTGACAGCATTTTGGTACTGCGACTGTTCGAATGAGCGCTGCCCCAGCTGATCACTGTTCAGCCACAGACCCTGCCAATCCCAGGCCAGCGAGGACGGGCTATACAGGCAGAAGAGGCCGAGGGCCGTCAGCTTCAGTATCTGGGTGTTGGGTCTTATCAAAGCGCTGATTCCGGATCAGTAAAGTCCTGGCATTATAGAGTGTGAGTAAATATGAAACAAAACTATGTAAAAACCGCCTGTGTATTGAGAAAACAATGTGAATATTCATGCTTAAAGAGGACAGGCTGTGGCGCAAGTTTTTGTTAGAATAGTGCCTTCTTCACGGTAGGTGAGTGTGTTTCTTGTCCTTGTTGACACCTGAATATCTGTTGCTGCTTGGTGCCACAGCCTTTGCCATCGGTTTTGTAAAAGCCGGGATCCCCGCGCTGGGGATGCTGGTTTCTGCTATTGTGGCACTGGTCTTTTCACCCCGGGAAGCACTGGGGATCATTCTGATTTATCTGCTGGCCGGTGATCTGGTAGCGGTAAGTTTCTACTGGCGTCTGGCACATGTGAATGAATACCGGAAAATGTTGCCCCCAACCGTTATCGGCATTGTCTGTGGTGGCATTATGCTCAGTTTTCTCAGCAATGACAGTCTGGGGCTGGTCATCGGCCTGATGATCATGCTGCTGGTGGGTCTTGAACCCATCCGTCCCCAGATGACCGAATGGGCCTTTCACTACCCAAGAAGTATTCGCTTTGGTTCCGGTATTTTTGCCGGGATTTC
>CAZKJY010000217.1:0-4150 GCA_964553165.1 uncultured Enterobacteriaceae bacterium | reverse complement strand
AGTGCTGCCGTGACGATATCCTGCGGATTCTGGTTCGCTTCACTGGGGAAGAAATCAACCCCAACTTCTCCGGCCAGTGTCTCCAGCTGTTTAATGGCTGCCGGACGGTAAACGTCGGCACTAACCACCATCACCGATTTCTTCTGATTGGTTTTCAGCCATAAGGCCAGCTTGGCGACAGAGGTGGTTTTACCCGCACCCTGCAAACCGGCCATCAGAATGACCGCTGGCGGGACCGCTTTCAGATCCAGGGCTTCATTGGCATTGCCCATCAGGGCCTGCAGTTCGGCCTGAACAATCTTTAAAAAAGCCTGGCCCGGGTTCAGACTGCTGCTGACCTCCTGGCCAATGGCACGGTTTTTTACCTGCTCAATAAAATCCTTGACCACCGGCAGGGCAACATCTGCTTCCAGTAAAGCCCGTCTGACTTCACGCAGACTTTCCTGAATATTGTCTTCGGTAATTTTGGATTTTCCGGTAATGCTTTTCAGGGCTCCGGAAAGGCGTTCGCTCAGTGATTCAAACATTTCTCTAATCTGTCTTTATGAGTTCCTGGATGGCCAATTCTACAATAAAAAAGGCTTCTATGGCGTGCACACTTATGAGAGACTTTCGCCATGCTTGCTACCGTGTCAGGAATCATTGCCGTCGCCCTCTACCTGTCAGGGACCTGGTTCCAAAGTCAAAATCTTTTTCATGACCGCAGTCTGAAAGCTTATGTCCAGACCTGTGGCTGGGCGGCCCTGGTTGCACACTTCATCTGCATGATTTATGTCATCCATACCCCGCTGGGTTACAACTTCGGCTTTTTCAAAATTTCCAGCGTTTTCAGCTTTTCAATCTCCGGCCTGATTCTCATCAGCTCGCTGAAAAAGCCGGTGGAAAACCTGTTCCTGCTGATTTTCCCGATAGCCATACTGAGCATCCTCTGCGCCCTGTTTGTCCCCAGCGACTATACGCCCCATGAAAATTATTCTATCGGCCTTGCCCTGCATATTGTGCTGGCAATTCTGGCAACCAGTATTATCACCATTGCTGCCATCCAGGCGCTTTTCATTGCCTATGAAAACCAGCAGCTGAAACAAAAGCACCATTTCAGTCTGATCCGTCATCTGCCCCCGCTGGAAACCATGGAGAGTCTGCTGTTCGAGATTATCTGGCTGGGCTTTCTGCTGCTCAGTGCCGTGATCATTACCGGGATCATGTTTACCGATGACTTTCTGGGTCAGTCACTTTCCCACAAGACTGTTTTTTCAGTCTGTTCCTGGGTTGTCTTTGCCATCCTGCTTTGGGGCCGACATCATTCTGGCTGGCGTGGTAGCACCGCCATCCGCTGGACACTGACCGGTTTTGGTTTTCTCATCCTTGCCTATTTTGGCAGCAAGTTTGTTCTCGAGCTTATTTTGAACCGGGCATAAGCGATAATCTAACAGGCAGCGTTTTGATCAAGTCATGAATGAACTCTCACTGGAAAGTCTTTTTGGCATCCTGCTGTTTCTGATCATTGCCTCGGGCTATTTTTCCAGTTCAGAAACTTCCATGATGGCGCTCAACCGTTATCGCCTTCGGCATCTGGTGAAACACCATCACAAGGGCGCCATTCGAGCCAGCAAGTTACTGGATCAGCCTGACAGACTGATCGGCATCATTCTAATCGGCAACAACTTCGTCAACATCTTTGCTTCCGCCATCGCCACCCTGATCGCTGTGCGTCTCTATGGTGATGCCGGTATTTTGATTGCCACCGTGATCCTGACCATCGTGATACTGATTTTTTCTGAAGTGACCCCGAAGACAATTGCCGCTGTCCATCCTGAAAAACTGGCCTTCCCTTTCAGCCTGCCTCTGCTGCTTTTATTACGTGTCTTCTATCCGCTGGTGTGGATGGTCAACGCCGTATCAAATTATCTGGTGCGTCTGCTGGGTTTTGATATGGACTCGGAAGATGCCCATCATCTGAGCACTGAAGAACTGAAGACTGTGGTTTTTGAATCCGGATCACGGATTCCCGTGCGCCACCAGAACATGCTGGTCAATATTCTTGACCTGGAAAAGGTCAAAGTCAGCGACATCATGATCCCCCGCAATGAAGTCATCGGCATTAATATCTCTGATGACATCAGCACTATCATGCAGACCATCAAGAACTGCCACCACACGCGCATCCCGGTTTTTGAAGACAACATCGACAATGTGGTTGGCATCCTGCACATGCGCAGTGTCGCCAGACTGATCGATATGGACAGCGTCAGCAAAACCGATATTCTGGAACTGACCCGCAGCAGTTATTTTGTTCCGGAAACCACTTCCCTGCATACCCAGCTGATCAACTTCCAGAAAAAGAAACGCCGCATCGCAGTCGTGGTTGATGAATACGGCGACATGCAGGGCATCGTCACCCTGGAAGATATCCTGGAAGAAATCGTTGGTAATTTCACCACCAGCATGGCGGATGAAACCGATGATATTCACCCCCAGAAAGACGGCTCTTACCTGATCGATGGCAGCGCCAACATCCGTGAAATCAACCGGGCCCTGGACTGGGATCTGCCAACTGACGGCTCCAAAACCCTGAATGGTCTGCTCACCGACATTCTGGAAAGCATCCCGGAAAACAACGTCGCCATTCAGTTACCCTATTACCGCGCAGAGGTCCTGCAAGTCAAAGACAACATGATTAAAAATGTTCGCATCTGGCCACATAATCCAGATACGGATGCTGAACAGAAAGCCCTGTTTTGATATGAATTACTGTACCCAGTGTGGAGACAAACTGCTTTTCATTGTTCCTGCCGATGATGACCGGCAGCGTTTTGTCTGCGGCAGCTGCGGTCACATTCATTACCAGAATCCCCTGCTGGTGGTCTGTACTCTTCCCTGTCATGGCAATCAGGTGCTTTTGTGCAAGCGTTCAATAGAACCACGTTACGGACTATGGACGCTGCCAGGTGGCTTCATGGAAAATGACGAAAGCACACATGAAGGGGCCCTCCGGGAAACCCGGGAGGAAGCCAATGCCCGCGTAAATCTGCTGGATATTTACACCCTTTACAGCCTGCCCCACATCAACCAGGTACATCTTTTTTTCCGTGCGGAACTGTTGGATCTGGACTTTTCAGCTGGCGACGAAACCCTGGAAGTCAAACTGTTCAGTGAATCTGAAATCCCCTGGAACGCCATCGCTTTCTTGCCGGTTCATGCCACCCTGAAACATTATTTCCAGGATCGGCAGCAGGGACGCTTCCCCATGCATTGCGGAGAAGTCCGGGTCGATCCGACGACGGGTGAACGCCGCGTCATTCCGGTATAGCAGCATGTTCACCTCATCCACCACGATTAATCCACTGACCGGCGCCAGCAAACAGGATGAGGCCGTACTCGCCGATGAGGAACCCCTGGAAATCCGTCTGGGTTACCAGGGCAAACAGGGACAGCGCGTGCACAGGAATCTGACTGTGCTCATGCGCAGTCCAGGCCAGGATACTGAACTCTGTTTCGGTTATCTATTTAGCAGGAACATCATTCAGACTGCTGACCAGGTACTCGACATTGAAGCCTATAAAACCAACCGGATACGGATAGAACTGGTGAATGACTGCCTGCCAGTCTTCAACAAAAGCGGTCTGGATACTGCCCTGAAAACGCCACCTGACACAGCGGTCGAAAACCTCCGCAGGGATAGCTTTCTGGTTCGTGCCCAGTATCTGGCGGAACTGGCCAGAAACCTTGGCCGCAAACTGGATTTATATCACAGCACTGGCTCAACCACTGCCTGCGGCCTGTTTGATGAATTCGGGGTTGTGCTGCAGGTGGCTGAAGATATCAGAATTCAAAATGCCGTCGACAAGCTGCTCGGGCAATTACTGCTTAAAGGCCGGCTGCCTCTGCGCAATCAGGGTCTGATTGTCAGCACCGGACCTGATTTTGAACTGCTGCAACGCGCACTCAGGGTTAAGTGCCCCATGCTTGCCTCGCTGGCAGTGCCCAGTTCGCTGGCCGTTGAAATGGCCCGGCAGGCAGACATGTCCCTGCTCGCTTTCCTGCAGGATGGGGCTTTCAGTATCTATCACGACCCTGAGCGCATCATGGCCTGAAGGCCTGGCTCCAGCGCTCCCCAATTTGGTGCAGTCATTGCCAGATCAGGGCGCTG
>CAZKJY010000216.1:0-4153 GCA_964553165.1 uncultured Enterobacteriaceae bacterium | reverse complement strand
AGCCCTGAATAGATGTAATAGGTGTCCGCAATTCATGACTCATTCTTGCCAGAAAACCGCTTTTGGCCTGGTTGGCAGCCTCTGCTTTCTCGCGGGAAATTTCCAGCTCACGGTTTTTGATCTGCAAGTGATCTAGTGTTTCCTGTAACTGGCGGGTGGCAAAGCGGATGCGATGCTCCAGGGTTTCCTTACCTTCGGCGACGGATGCCGCCAGTTGGTTAATACCTGCGGCCAGAACGGCCAGCTCATCATCCGTTCCGGTTTCTGCGCGGGCATGCAGGTTGCCACTGGCCATTTGTCGGATGGTAGCGGTCAGCTGCTGAATGGGAGCAATAAGTGCGAGACTGAGGTAATAGGTAACGACCACTGCGATGATAAGGCCGAACAGAAACAATAGTGCTGACGTGGTGAGAATAGTTTTCTGTTTGTCGAGCATCGCAGTGCGGTCAATGGCTAGTAACACCCAGCCCACAAGCTCCGGACCAGCCATTTCTGTCGGTGATTCCTCCTGGTAATCACTGACATCAATTCCCGACAGGAAAACGGGTTTTTTGAAATACAGGTATTGGTCTGTTTTCATGGGTCCGAGATGATTGATCCCGGGTAGTATCTGCTCTAGCAAAGAGCTTTCGGCATCCTGATGCTCTTCCTGGGGCTCATCACTGTAACCTTGAGACAGGTGGCCAGCGGTTAACACTGGCTCACTGTTGCTATCAAGGAAAGCCACACCGGCAACGTTGGGAATCTGCAACACGGAAGAGGCGATTTCCTGCAGCAATTTTTGATTGCGGGAATAGAGAGAGAAGTCAGAAATGGTTGCCAGGTAGTTGGATGACGATTCGCCGGATTGCACAAGATTTTCGATTAGATCGGTTCGTCTCGACTCAATGGTAAGCAGAGTCAGTAGCGTAATAATGAGCAATAACGGTAGCAGTGCCACTGCTAGAAAGCGCTGATGTATGGATTTGCTCAGCAGTTGTTTGTTGCTCATGGCAGTGTCGTCTCTTGTTGTTCGAGACTACGGTACAACTCATTGTCTGGGGGTAAATGGATACCCAGCGATCCTGCGACAGTGAAATTGGTGCTGATGGTGAAGTATCGGGGATATTGTGCCTGCGGCAGCGTGGTATCACCTTCAATTAGCCGGGCGACAATAAACTGACCTGCCTGCCGACCTATATCCTCAGGTGAAGAGTAAATGGAGGCCAGTGCGCCGGCATTGGTGTATGCCTTGGAAAAGCCAATCACTGGGACCTATTGTTGAAAACTCAGGTGCAGAATCCACTTGGCAACGGCCCGGTTCAGGGGTGCATGATCAGGCAGGGCGATAAACAGGTCGCTGCCCCTGACCAGCGGGCGCAACACGGCCACGGGGTTGTCTTCAGGTGTTAAATGAGCGCTATTGAGGGCAATGCCTCGCTGGCTTGCCAAGGATTTAAGTCCGTCTTCCCAGGTTTTTGAAATAGGACCAAAAACTGCGCCAAGCTGTTTGGCCTCGGGCATCAGCCGGGTGGCGAGATTAACCACGCGCTCCAGAGGCTGATCGAGGTAAATGACGGAAACTGACCTCGGGCTCCCGGCATCCTCACGCACCTTGATATTTTCGAATGCATTTTTGGGGGTAAAAATACTCAGCACAGGGGAATTGCCCGGTTCGGACAGCACCTGCTGGGTGGCCTTACTGCCGATGGCGACAATCAGCTGCCAAGTCTGTGTTAGTGCAGCATCTGCTTCTGGGCTTTGTAGGGTCAACACCCTGAAAGTCAGTGCGTTTGCCGAATCCTCGCCAGCTGCAGTTTGAAGGCTATCGGCGGTTTCCCCGTAATAGGGAGCATCACTGGATAGCAGCAATAACACTTCCGCCTGTGCCGAGTGGCCCAGCAAACAAACAAAAAGCAACACTCCTCTGCTGAGGAGTGTTCTAGTGGCTTGGTGCACTCGCTGATAGAAACTCAATGCCCTTCCTTTGGCTTTGTTTGTATTTTTGAATCTACATTCAATTATTATCGAACACCGTTAAAAAAATGAAAAGTTAATTAAAATCCATGGTGAGTTTTAGGAAATAACGGGTATCAAACACATTGTTCCGGGCGTGTTCTTCGTAGTCGTCCCCCAGATTCTGGGCAATCAGAGACAGGTTCCCTGAGCTTTTGCCGATGCGAAAGTCGTAACCCAGCACGGCGTCCGTGCGAACAAACTGGTCTACGTCATTACCATCTCGCCAGTTGGCATCGGTCATGTGGTACAAGTTGATGCTGCCTGAAAAGCCGCCGGCAATTTTCTGGTGAACCAGTAACCCGGCCTTGTGTCGGGGCACCCGGTCATTGTGATCATTGGTGGAAAGTACCGGGTCGTATGTAAACACTTAGCCGCTATCAACATCCGTGTAGGCGTAGTGTGCATTGATCAGTGTACGGTCTGAGGGTTGATAGCGAAGTTGTAGTTCCACCCCGGTCATGTCCGATTCCAGGATGTTGTCCCGCACGGCAAACCGTTCGTCGGGAAACAACACCGGAATACCGAGGTTGACGGGTTCCTGGTAGTTTTCCAGGCCATCGCGAATTTCCTCGCGGAACAGGCGCACATCAAAGGTGATTCCCATGGAGGGATATTGGGCGAGGTAGCCCAGCTCGTAACTGCGCAGACGCTCCTCTTCAATATTTTCCGACGTTCTGCGGACGGCGGTGACCAGAATCTGCTGATCCAGAATGTCGGCATTGAATTCTTTGGCCTCCCCCAGGGAGGGCGAACGCTTGCCCAGGGCATAACCCACTCTGAATGTATTGAACTCATTGAGGTGGTAGTTGATACCGATACGGCCCGAACCGATGGTATCGACAATGTTGTTATCTTCTACTGTCAGGCCGGCGTTCAACGTCCAGTAGCGGGATGGCCGCCATTCCATATGGCTGAACAGGCGGCGGCTGGTGAGGGAAGACTGGTCATCATGGCCCAGTACTGATTCGCCCTCGATACGGTCATAGCGAATGCCTGCGCCTCAGGTGGTGCGCAAGCTATTGGTGAGTTGCAGGTGGTGTTCCAGTTCAATATCGTAGCGTTCGGACTCAATGCCGCGAAAGCCCGTGATATAGCTCTGGTCCTGAATGTTCAGCCCGGGATCAATCATCTGAAAGAATGCTGGAACCTGCGCTGGCGTAATGGTGGTATTCAACGCATCCGAGAGCAGGTCGGAAACCAGCCCCAGGTTTACATAGTTCTCCCCTTCGATTTTATTGCGGAAGAAGTGCATCTGGAGGTAGTCGGTGGCGTTCAGGTCACGGTTCCACTTCAATGACTGGAACTGGTTTTTAAAGTTTACCCGAGAATATTCATCAGGGTGGTCGGCGTCTCCCCAGCCCATATTGCTATGGCTGAAACCGACCTGGGCATCAAAGGTATCGCTGATATTTGGGGTGTACATACCGCGGAGGGTCAGTGCGATTTTTTCCTTTCCGTCTTCCATGGGGCCCAGATCATCCCCGGAGCTGACGGAGGGGAAGCCTTCATTGTGCTCGTAATCAAGGCTGGCTCGGTAATCCAGCTTGCCTGTAGACCCGCTATAACGAATATTGCTGTTCCGCGTACTTCGCTCGCCGCTGGTGGCGCTCACATGCAAGCCCTGATCCTGTACCGGTTTGCGGGTAATAATATTCACCGCACCGAGAAACGCATTGGAGCCGTAGGCCGGGGCATTGGAACCGCGGACAACTTCAATGTGGTCGATGTCGTCCAGGCTGATGCCCAGCGAACCCCACTCAATGGTGGCAAAGATTGGGTCATAGATAGACCGGCCGTCCACCATGATTTCCAGATGATTCGGAAATTCACGGCCATAGCCATGGGTGGAAATACCGTAACGGTTACCATTGATGGAGTAGGATTCGAAACCGGGAACCAGTCGAAAAATATCCACCCAGGACAGTGCGCCAGATGCCTTGATCATTTTCTGATCGATAATGGTAACGCTGGCGGGAACGTGGGACAGTGGTTGTGACATCCGCGAGGCGGAGGTTACCGCCGGCAAATCACCTAATAAATCATCTTCAGTAATAAAACCTTCGTGATTGCAGTACAGTAGCGGACAGTAAAACAGACATACCGCAACCGTCAGGTGTTTCTTTCGGGGCATTTTCTGCTCTCCGGGGAATAAATA
>CAZKJY010000215.1:0-4175 GCA_964553165.1 uncultured Enterobacteriaceae bacterium | reverse complement strand
GCTGGCGCAGTCTTATCTGCTCTGTGTTACGAATGGGACGATGCAACCAGCGTTTGAGCAGACGGGAACCCATGGCGGTCGAACACTTATCAAGCACCGCGATCAGAGTGTTTTCCTGCCCCCCGGCGAGGTTGCTGTCGATTTCCAGATTGCGACGACTGATGCTGTCCAGGATAAGACTGTCGTCATTCTGTTCAACACGCAGGGTCTGGCAATGGGGCAGCTCCGAAAACTGGGTCTCGCGGGCGTAATTCAGCAGGCAGCCCGCCGCACAGATTGCCGCCCCCAGTTCCTCACAGCCAAAGCCTTGCAGGCTGTCAACCTGGAAATGTTTATGCAGGGCGCGTCGGGCACTGTCCTCGTCAAAATCCCAGGCGGGACGTTTTCGTATTCCTGCCCGCTGGCTGAGGTCTGCGGGCCAGTCACTTGCTTCACTGACCAGTAATTCGGCCGGGTCTATCCGGGCCAGTTCATTGAGCAAGGCTGCTTCAGTCTCAAGCTGAAGCACAGTGAAATGGCCTGCGCTCAGGTCCAGGTAAGCCAGGCCGTAGTGACCGTCATGCTGATGGATGGCAGCGAGCAGGCGATCCCGTGATGCTTCCAGTAAGGCCTCATCACTTAAAGTCCCCGGTGTAATCAGTTTGACGACTTTGCGTTCTACTGGCCCCTTGCTGGTGGCAGGATCCCCAATCTGTTCGCAGATGGCGACGGATACCCCTTTTTCAACCAGTCTGGCCAGATAGCGGTCAGCGGCATGGTAGGGGATACCGCACATCGGAATCGGTGAACCCGCCGACTTGCCTCGGGCAGTCAGCGTAATCTCGAGCAGTTTTGCGGCTTTTTCGGCATCAGAGTAAAACAGCTCATAGAAATCCCCCATGCGGTAAAACAGCAGCTCGTCCGGATGCTCAGCCTTGACCTTCAGGTACTGCTGCATCATTGGAGTGTGGGCGGAGGCGGGGTTGTTCAAAATGCAGTTCTTCTCGTAAAAAACGCGTTAAAAATCTCGTTAAAAAACGGCTGCCATATATGATGAATCAAGGGGCAGAATTCTACGTGATTCACCTGCGGCATACAAAAATCTGTTTTGAACCTTTGGGGCTTATCTGCTTTAATTATTAGCCGGTAAACGGAGGAAATTTTACCGGAATTCATCCCGGAATTTCGCCCAATCCACAGGACATCTCATCAATTTTCAGTAAGCTTCAGCAGGTTAAATCATGGCAGAAAAAGACACGAATAAAGATAAAGCACTCAGCGCCGCACTGGCCCAGATAGAACGACAGTTTGGCAAAGGCTCCATGATGCGGCTGGGCGATTCCGAGCGTGTCGCCATTCCGGCCATTTCAACCGGGTCACTGGGGCTGGACATTGCACTGGGTATTGGCGGACTGCCAAAAGGGCGAATCGTTGAAATTTACGGCCCTGAATCTTCCGGTAAAACCACGCTGACCCTGCAGGTGATTGCCGAAGCCCAGAAAGCCGGTGGCACCTGTGCCTTCATCGACGCCGAGCATGCCCTGGATCCCGAGTATGCCGGCAACCTGGGGGTTAATGTGGACGATCTGCTGGTCAGCCAGCCCGATACCGGCGAGCAGGCCCTGGAGATCTGCGACATGATCGTGCGGTCCGGTGCCGTGGATGTGGTGGTAGTCGACTCCGTCGCCGCGCTTACCCCCCGTGCTGAAATTGAGGGCGACATGGGCGACTCCCACATGGGCCTGCAGGCCCGTCTGATGTCCCAGGCTCTGCGTAAAATGACCGGTAATATCAAGAATTCCAACACCCTGGTGATTTTCATCAACCAGATCCGCATGAAGATTGGCGTCATGTTCGGTTCCCCGGAAACCACTACTGGCGGTAATGCTCTCAAATTCTATTCCTCCGTGCGCCTGGATATCCGCCGTATCGGTTCCATCAAGGAAGGGGATGAAGTGGTGGGTAATGAGACCCGGGTCAAGGTGGTTAAAAACAAGGTGGCGCCGCCCTTCAAGCAGGTGGAGTTCCAGATTTACTACGGCGAGGGCATATCCCGCCTCGGCGAAATCATTGATCTGGGCGTGAAGCATGACCTGGTGGAGAAATCCGGCGCCTGGTATGCCTACAAGGGTGAGAAAATCGGCCAGGGCAAGAAAAATGCCATGCAGTATCTGCAGGATAACCCCAAGATTGCCCAGGAAATCGAAGGCCTGCTGCGCGAAAAACTGCTGGCCAAACCCAAAAAAGGGGCCAGTAACGTTGATGCCGTTTCCGTCAGTGACGAGGATGAAGCCGAAGCGCTAGCTGCCGGGGATTGAGCCTTTGGGTGCAAGCTTTGGTGCGGGTACATTTGAAGTAGGAAGTAGATTGGGAGCACCTGGTGTCAGGGTCATGCCGCTGACACCGGCCTCATCCTCTTTCCCTGATCTCTATGAATCAGCATACTGACGAAACCCAAACCAGCCCTGTAACAGCCATTCGTCGGGCTGCCATGGACCTGCTGGCGCGGCGGGAACACTCTTTTCATGAACTCACCCAGAAGCTGAAAGCCAGATTTCCCGAAGCGGATGTCATCCTGGCGCTTGAACAGCTCCGGGAAGAAAATCTTCAATCCGATCAACGCTTTCTGGAAGCCTATATCCGCTACCGCGCCAGCAGGGGCTTCGGCCCCCTGAAGATTGAAGCCGAACTGTATCCAAAAGGCCTGGACCCCAGTGAGGTCAAAGAGGCCCTGTACAGCGGCGACTATGACTGGGTCGAGCTTTGTCGACAGGCCCGGGAAAAGCGCTTTCCTGCGCTGGATAGCCAAAACCCCAAAGACAGAGCCCGTTGTCAGCGTTTTTTGCAGGGGAGGGGGTTTGGGTTTGAAGAGATTAGAAAAGCACTCGACTAAAGCGAGCCTCAAGGGGCAGCAGAAGTTTACAAGACATGCCTGCTAGGAGCTAAATCTTAACGATTTACTGGCCCAATATTCTATAGCAATCTGGCATCGGCGGATGATATTGCTGGAGGCCGGTTATTTACCAAAACCCCGTCAAACCTTTATTTGATTTGTTAACAAAGACTAACAATGTAAATCCAATTAAATTACAATCGTCCCAGAAGTTTTAATGACACTGTTTTCGAGTTTTTATGCACCACTGGTATTTGCTCTACACAAAACCACGCGAAGAAAGCAGGGCGTTAAAAAACCTTAAGAATCAAGGTTTTGAAGTCTTTCTACCTTTTTTTAAATACCTCAAACTCTCCAGAGGACAGCAGGTAGAGCATACCGAACCGCTGTTTCCCCGTTACCTGTTTATTTCATTGAGTGACACCTTGAGTAACTGGTCAGTCATCCGTTCAACCCGAGGTATTTCTGATTTTGTACGCTTTTCGACCCTCCCCGCAGAAGTCCCTGAGGACCTGGTTACTGAACTGAAAAATCAGGTTAATGCTGAGGATATAATTGATGGGACGGTCACAAGGAATGCTATTTTTTCGCCAGGTGATCCAGTGGAAATCTGTGCCGGCAGTTTCGCTGGCTGGAAAGCCATCGTTAAGGAGCAGGACGCCAATCTCCGGGTATCCCTCCTGATTAGAATGCTGGGTCGTGAACAGATGATCAGGCTGCCTATCAATTCTGTTTTATCGCTTCAATCCTAAAAATTCTGTCTGATTCCTTTGCGCTAAAAGTCAGGGGTGGTAATATCGTTCACTTGATGAACATCAAGCGGCTTCTGGTCTATATGCCCTCCTGGGTAGGGCGGTAGCGTGTTACAAGCTCATACTCTTCATTTCATTTAATTACTGAAATATGCCGATTCTAAGCGATGAAAATCGCTATCAAATCCTTAAATTACTTAACGAAAATCCGGATCTTAATCAGCGCCAAATTGCAGCAGAGCTCGGATTAAGCCTTGGCAAGGTAAATTATTGTCTTAAAAGCCTGATCGAAAAGGGTCTGATCAAAGTCAAAAACTTCAGTCGCAACCCAAATAAGAAGAATTATATTTATTTGCTAACCCTGAAAGGAGTAGAGGAGAAAGGGAGAGTAACCCTGCGATTTCTGGCGCGCAAGCAGGAAGAGTATAACCAACTGGTTCTAGAGTTGGAGGGGCTTAAGGCTGAAGCCGACCAACTACATAAAGCTCGTAATTGAGGAACGGTTCAGGATTGGCTGAGGCTCATGATTAAGGTATTATTTGGGGTTTGAT
>CAZKJY010000214.1:0-4186 GCA_964553165.1 uncultured Enterobacteriaceae bacterium | reverse complement strand
GCTGGCGTTACCTGCTGGCATTCCGGGCCAACCGCAACCTCAAGTCTCACCGGTTTTTCCGGGTTTTTAATGAAGCCCCGGTAATTTTGTTGCTGTTCATTCTCATACTGGTGGTCGTGAGACCCTTTTAGGAAAATCTATGTCCGCAGTATTAAATCATTCCCGCTCATCGGCACTGTTTACTCTGGCAAAAGAACATATCCCTGGCGGAGTCAATTCTCCGGTCAGGGCCTTCAAGGGAGTTGGTGGCGATCCGATCTTTTTTGCCCGTGGTGAAGGTGCCTACGTCTATGATGCGGATGACAACGCCTACATTGACTATATTGGCGCCTGGGGACCTTTGATCCTTGGCCACTGTCATCCTAAAGTTGTGGCTGCCCTGAAACAACAACTCGAGTTGGGTCTGGCGTTTGGCGCGCCGACCGAGAAAGAAGTACAGCTGGCTGATCTGGTCTGCCGTCTGGTTCCTTCCATCGAAAGTGTTCGCCTGGTCAATTCAGGCACGGAGGCCACCATGAGTGCGATCCGTCTGGCACGTGGCGTGACCGGACGCGACAAAGTGGTGAAATTTGAGGGCTGTTACCACGGTCATGTTGACTCGCTGCTGGTGAAAGCGGGTTCCGGGGCACTGACACTGGGGTCGCCGGATTCTGCAGGCATTCCAGCAAGTACTGCTGAACAGACCTTCATCATGCCCTACAACGACCCTGACACCATCACTGAGCTGTTCCGCCAGTCAGGCGAAGAGATTGCCTGTGTGATTGTGGAACCGGTTGCCGGCAACATGAACTGTGTGCCGCCGAAAGCGGGTTTTCTGAATACGCTGCGTCAGTTATGCAGCGATTACGGTAGCCTGCTGATTTTCGATGAAGTCATGACGGGTTTCCGTGTCGCGCTGGGCGGTGCCCAGAGCGTTTACGGTATCGATCCGGATCTGACCACGCTTGGCAAGGTCATCGGCGGTGGTTTACCGGTTGGCGCCTTTGGTGGCAAGCAGGAATACATGGGGATGCTGGCGCCCTCAGGGCCTGTCTATCAGGCTGGCACCCTGTCGGGCAATCCGCTGGCGGTGACGGCAGGGCTGGTGATGCTGCAGGAAATCTCGGAGACCGGTTTCTATGACACCCTCACGGCAAACACCGGCCGTTTGCTGTCCGGTCTGCAGGAGCGTGCTGATAAAGCCGGCATCGCTTTCACCACAACCCAGGTTGGCGCCATGTTCGGCTGCTTCTTCAGTGAGGAGAAAAGCATCAGCAGCTTCGCACAGGTCATGCAGTGTAATACCGAGCGGTTTAAGCAGTATTTCCACAGCATGCTGGACCAGGGAGTCTATCTGGCACCTTCAGCCTTTGAAGCAGGGTTCCTCTCCTCAGCCCATGGCGACAAGGAAATTCAACACACCCTGGATGCGGCAGAAGTCGCCTTTTCACAACTCAGTACTCAGTAAGTAAGGAAGTCCATGAAGAAATACCATATTTATGCCCTGGGCAATGCCCTTGTCGACAAGGAATTTGAGGTTGAAGACAGCTTTTTTGGCCATGAAAGTATACAGAAAGGCATCATGACCCTGGTCGATGGCGAATCCCAGGAGACCATTCTGGATCGATTGATGCAGCGTTATGGCCTGAAAAAACGCGCCGGTGGTGGTTCAGCTGCCAATACCCTTTATGCCGCTTCCCAGTTTGGTGCCAACACCTTTTATTCCTGCAAAGTCGCCAATGATGAGTTTGGTGATTTCTATCTGCAGGAACTCGGCAACCATAACATCGACACCAACCTGGAAAGTATTCGCGGTGATGAGGGGGTGACAGGAAAATGTCTGGTGATGGTGAGTCCGGATGCTGAACGTACCATGCTTACCTACCTGGGTATTTCAGAAAAACTGACGACCGCTGATATTCATGAGGACGCACTTAAAAATTCTGCCTACCTCTATCTGGAAGGTTATCTGGTGTCTTCTCCCAGTGCACAGCAAGCCTGTATCCGGGCACGGGAAATTGCGGAAGCCAATGGCGTGGCAACGGCTTTGACTCTGTCTGATCCGGCCATGGTGCAGTTCTTCCGTGGCGGACTGGAAGCCATGATCGGTGATGGTGTGGATCTGCTGTTTGCCAACCATGTGGAAGCCATGACCTGGACTGGCGAGGACAGTGTAGAAGCCGCTGCTGAAGGCCTGCTGAAAATTGCAAAAACGCTCGTTATCACCCGTGGTTCCAAGGGGGCCCTGCTCTATGACGGCAAGAAGTACATTGAGATTGCGGCGCACCCGGTGACGGCGATCGACACCAATGGCGCCGGGGACATTTTTGCCGGGGCGTTTTTATACGGGGTTTCCACCGGTCTCGATTTTGAAACCTCTGGGCGGCTGGCCAGTCTCAGTGCGGCGACGCTGGTGTGCGAATTTGGCCCCAGACTGCCTGCCGAAAAACACCAGGAAATATTACGGCAAGTCGTCTGATCCCCTGGCTTATTGAGACCCTGCCTGCAGGCGGCTCTTGATTGACGTCAGGTGCTGCTTGAGTACCTGCGCATTGCTGGGGCCCAGCCTCATCAGAAGCTTCTCAACATCGGTATAACTCTCTATCTGCGGATTTGCATACAGATAATTCAGACTGGGGCGAACCAGCTGCTGGGGCTGGGGAGCCTGACGGGCATTCAGAACCTGATCAATCGCCGCAATGGTTACCTCACTGAAGTTGGAATTCGGAATACCTAGTTCTGAATAGGCATTGCGAAACAATGGCAACAAACGCTGATAAAAGGTCACCACCGTTTCGGTATCAATACTGGTCAGTGCATTTACCATGGCATTGAATCGTCGATAGGAGACTTCGTCCATCAGATAAAAATCGCTGCCGAGTTCCGTCACGCGCATCGGTTCCTGTGGTCCCTGAATTGGCAGATTCCTGTCAGGAAATTCACCACGACTGATATTCTCAACCATAACCACAAATTTTCGGATCAACTCGTCCGACACCAGAAAACTCAGGACCGGCATTCCCCCATCAAGCGCTGACAGTTCGGCAAGTACAAAGGCATCACTGTCATTCAGGGGGGGTAATGCAGGGACTGGAGGCTCTGGTGCCGGCTCATCAATGTCTGCAACAGGCTCAGGCTCAACAACAATGACCTCTTCCACCACTGGTTCAGGTTCAGGCTCGGGGTCAGGCAAGGGTGCAGGCGTCACCGGTGGCGGTGGTGGCAACTGGACCGGGGTCTGTGCGACAGGGACTGGTGCGGGTTCATCCTCACCACCCGTCAGCAGCATAAACAGGCCAAAAAGCACAATGATGCCAATCACCAGAGAAAAAATAAGCTTGTTGTCATTCATACCAGTAACGTATCCCGAATTTCCTGCTTGTTTCCCAAAAAGTCGGCTATAAACCGAAATGCATAGTGTAATACCTAGCCTAACCTTTCTGACAGCGCTTGCCAAAAATAGTTTTTCAGTCACAAAAAAGCCCGAATTCTGACAGAATTCGGGCTTTTGATCCCTGCCTGCAGAAGCAGATCAGGCCTGGGCTTTTTCGTCCTCGGTCACATCTTTCATGCTGAGACTGATCTTGCCGCGGTCATCGATTTTCAGCACTTTGACAAAGATCTCCTGGCCTGCGCTGAGGTGGTCGGTGACCTTCTCGACGCGTTCCTGGGCTATCTGGGAAATGTGTACCAGGCCGTCCTTGCCAGGCAGAATGGTGACAAAAGCCCCAAAGTCCACAATCTTGGACACCAGACCTTTATACACTTTGCCAATTTCCGCTTCAGCAGTGATTTCCTCGACTCGCGCGACAGCCGCATCGCGGGAAGCGGCATCTTCACCGTAAATGCGGACATTACCGTCATCATCAATATCAATGGACGCGCCAGTATCTTCAGTGATCGAACGGATAACCGCTCCGCCTTTACCAATCACATCGCGGATCTTATCCGGATCAATTTTGAAAGCCGCCATGCTGGGCGCATTTTCTGAAACCGTCGGACGCGATGCTGAAATCACTTTATTCATTTCACCCAGAATATGCATTCTGGCTTCATTAGCCTGCTGCAGGGCGGTTTCCATGATTTCCTCAGTAATCCCCTGGATTTTGATATCCATCTGCAGAGCCGTCACCCCATTGGCTGAACCGGCCACTTTAAAGTCCATGTCACCTAGATGATCTTCATCACCGAGAAAATCCGTGCGGGC
>CAZKJY010000213.1:0-4201 GCA_964553165.1 uncultured Enterobacteriaceae bacterium | reverse complement strand
CTTATCAGGGGCGAGGATTTGGCACCCAGCTGTTTCGTATTGCTCTGGAACATGCCGGCAGTCAGGGTTTTGCCAGAGTGCGTCTGGATTCCAATCGGGACAATGGGCCCGCCCTGAGGCTGTATGATAAATTCGGGTTTCAGGAAATCGGACGCTACAACGATAATCCGCATGTTGATATTTTCATGGAGCTTGGACTGGACCGGATAACATGATGTCCGTGAAACTGCTTGGCAAGGTCGTTCTGGTGTGGTGTGTCATTGCCCTGCTGGCAATTGGCAACGGAGCTTTGCGGGACCTGGTACTTGCTCCTGCCATAGGACCGGGGCTGGCCCGGCCGCTGAGTGGTCTATCTCTGAGTGCCATTGTCTTGCTGGTAAGCTATCTGGCCTCTGCCTTTCTGGGTAACTGGAAAAGCCGGATCTACTGGTTCATTGGTCTGCAATGGGTGCTCATGACCCTGGCCTTTGAATTTCTGTTTGGTCATTTTGTGGCTGGCAAGTCCTGGGCGGAGCTACTGCAGACATTCAATATCCTGCAGGGCGATCTTTTTTTGCTGGTCCTGCTGGTGACTTTTTGTGCGCCCCGATTGATCGCCGAACTTAAAGGAGCAAGTGAAACCTGATGACGAAAAGGATCCTGATATTCGGCAATTCCGGCGCAGGTAAATCAACCCTGGCCAAAGCCATTGCCAGGGAAGCGGGGCTGGCACATCTGGATCTGGATACACTGGCCTGGGAGCCCGAGATGCCGCCGAAACGAAAAAGTCTGGTGGATTCCGGCGACTTGATAACAGCCTTTACCAGGAACAATGACAGTTGGGTGGTTGAAGGATGCTATACGGATCTGCTGGAGCTGCTTGCCGATGACGCGAATAAAATTATTTATATGAACCTGCCCGTTGAACAGTGCCAGGCCAATGCCCGTTCACGTCCCTGGGAACCCCATAAATACGCCAGCAAGGAAGCACAGGACGCCGGTCTGGCAATGTTGCTGGCGTGGATAGCCGATTATCCAGTTCGTGATGATGTTTTTTCACAACAGGCTCACCAGCGTTTTTATGATAACTTTACGGGTGAAAAGGAAATGATTCTCCAGAATAAAAATAACAGTCAGGGAGTATAAGATGAAAAAACAGTTAATCAGTGTTGGAGTTGTCCTGTTGGTGTTAGCTGCGACAGAAAGCAGTGCCCAGCCAACACCCTGTAGCAGCAGTCCGCAATTTTCAGCATTCGACTTCTGGGTCGGCGATTGGGATGTCTATGCAGGTGGCAATCAGGTGGGGACGAATTCCATCGTCAAACTGGAAGCGGGATGCGCCCTGCTGGAAACCTGGACTGGTGCCGGCGGGTCCACCGGTGTCAGCCTGAATTACTTCAATCCGGTGACTGATGAATGGCGCCAGCTTTGGGTTTCTGCCGGCGAATATGCGATTGATATCAGCGGTGGGCTGGTCAATGACGCCATGGTCCTCACTGGCGAACTTTACAATTATGGCAGTGGTGACACCTATGCCTTCCGGGGGACCTGGACACCGAACGGAGATGGCAGCGTGCGTCAGTTTTTCGAGCAGGTAAATCCGCAAACTCATGCCTGGGAGCCCTGGTTTGATGGGCGCTATGTGCCTCAGGAATAGAGGTGGAAACTGAAGCGATTGCTGGACTATCTGCGTAAAAATCTGCTTCAAGGGCTTAAAACCCCTCCCTGGCACGCGCCACTCAAGGCCTGGCTGCCTTTTCCTGTTTTCGCGGTATTTTCGGTGACTCTTGGGCTCGGTACCGGGCTATACCAGCCCGGCGTGCTGGAGTCATCGTTGTTCTGGTTTTTGCCGCTGAGTCTGATCGTTTTCCCTTCCCTGCTGGAAGAGGCATTTTTTCGTGGCATCCTGATTCCGCGTGATGCTGCCAGCAAGGGCAGGGTTAAAGCAGTAATGGCGATTACCGTGAGTACCCTGATCTTTGTGTTGTGGCATCCCTTTAATGCGCTGCTGTTTAATGAAATGGCACTGGGCATTTTTCTGGATCCTGTATTTCTGGTTATTGTTGCCGCGTTGGGATTGAGTTGTGCCTACGCCTATATAAAATCAGGATCGCTTTGGTTGCCGATAATCATGCACTGGGCAACCGTGGTCGTCTGGGTTCTGTTTCTGGGCGGCAGAAATCTGATACTCGAAATTTAACTTAAGCCAGGTTCCATCATGTCTGTTAATGATGAAAAAAAGCGTAAGGCCTTCGAGCGACGTATCTATCGCCTGGCGCTATTTGAGACACCCGGCACAATTCTGGTTGTGCTGGGAGCTTATGGCAGATTCTGGGCCGATGGAGAGGCCTTCTGGCCCTTGCTGAACAGTCCAGCGGCACATAACAGTATGCTGGCAATCGGCATCACCATCTGGCTGGCAACCTGGACGGAGTTTTTCAAGCTTTTAAAAAGGAAACAGTGACGAAATCTGAAATGTTGATTGGACCATAAACGGTAAATGTTTAAAGTCGCTTGCTATCCTTAAAATAAACGTTGACTTTCAGTGGCTTGCTCTATAATCTTCGCAGCAGCTAGAAAGTGTAGCTTAATCTTTAATACCTCTTTGACGCTCTTCATATCAGTAATACGTCCATTAGTTTTTAAATATTTTCAGCTTATTTCCACGCTAAAAGCGACCTCATGGTGAGGGCGTTATTTAATTTTAATCAGGATATTTATATGTCTAACAAAGTAAGCGGAACCGTTAAATGGTTCAACGAAGCCAAAGGTTTCGGTTTTATCGAACAGCAGTCTGGTCCGGATGTATTTGCACACTACAGTGCAATTGCTTCTACGGGTTACAAAACCCTGACTGAAGGCCAGAAAGTTGAGTTCGTGATCACCCAGGGTCAGAAAGGCCCTCAGGCTGAGAATATTGTCGCTCTGTAAGAGCTCAGTATTGTTAAAAAGGCAGACTTCGGTCTGCCTTTTTTTTGCCTGTCAAATACGTGGAACAGTGGGTAGTGTCTCAGCTTGAACATGCCAGGTTTATGGTTATGACGCTAATTCTGAGACCGTCTGGTGACAGGAGGTCACCAGCCGAGCCTGTATATGGGTGAGACAAGCGATTACAAAGCAAAGCTTTGTGCGCAGACGAACGACTCCCATCTGTGATGGGTGGCTGGGCTGTACGCTTTTTGGCGTATCGAAGAATTAGCGTCATAACCATGAATTATTACAAGCTGAGACACTACTGAACACTGGTCTTCCTTTGTCCTGAACAGGTATAGTAGGTCCATGCTGAAACTCAGTTTTTATGTCCCTGAATCCCATCTGGAGGAGGTCAAGCAGGCCGTCTTTGCAGCTGGCGCCGGCAGAATTGGCAATTATGATTCCTGTTGCTGGCAAACCCGGGGACAGGGTCAGTTCAGGGCACTGGAGGGTTCCACTCCCTATCTGGGTCAACAGGGGCAGGTGGAAACCGTCGAGGAATACAAGGTTGAAATGGTCTGTGAGGAGGCCCTCATCAGGGATGTTGTGGCAGCACTCAAGGACGCACACCCTTACGAAGAACCCGCCTATGATGTTGTCAGAACGGTCTCCCCCTGATGTTGAAATTCGTTGCCAGTTTTAGCCTCATTCTGTTGCTGCTCACGGCGGGTATTTCAGCACAGGAACTGCGTAGCGAGTTTTATCCCGAAGCAGAATTTCACATGGCCCGGGTTGTTTACAACAATGGCTATGGTCCCATGGGCCGGGGCTTTGCACTTTCCCGACGCGGCAATGGCTGGTGGGCGATCGATTACCCGGAAGCGGAAGAACATTTTCTGGAAGGCCTGGCACGGTTGTCCCGGATTGATGTAGCAAGTGACAGCCATCACCTCTCCATCATGGAGGATGAAATCTTTGACCATCCCTGGCTGTTTATTCAACAGGTGGGGCAGGGAGCCTGGGATCCGAATGCCGAAGAAGTCATCCGCTGGCGGGAATATCTTTACCGGGGTGGCTTTCTGGTGGTGGATGATTTCCATGGTGTCGGTCAGTGGCAGCGCCTGCAGGCGAGTATGCAAAAAATCTTTCCGGAACGGCCCATTGTTGATCTGGGCAGCGAGGATGAAGTGTTTCATGTGCTGTATGAACTGGACCAGCTAACCCAGGTTCCCGGGCGCGGACACCTTTATCGGGCAGGAGACGGGAGCATAAAAGCACAATTGGAGGGCCCACAGGCCTGGCGGGGAAT
>CAZKJY010000212.1:0-4221 GCA_964553165.1 uncultured Enterobacteriaceae bacterium | reverse complement strand
TGATACCGCTGGATCTGATCTGGTTACGCACGATCAGTTTTATCGTGCTGATTGCCGCCGTCGTTAACCTGACTGAAATCATCATGTTTGCCACAGCGCCCCTGCTGCACCGGGTACTTGGCATATTTCTGCCGCTCATCACCAGCAATTGTGCCGTGCTTGGCGTTGCGCTGCTCAATACCAATCAGTCCAGCAGTTTCACAGAATCGGTGATCTTTGGCTTTGGTGCGGCACTGGGCTTTTCGCTGGTGCTGATACTGTTTGCAGCGTTGCGCGAACGGCTTGAGCTGGTGGATGTGCCAGCACCATTTCGTGGCCCGGCCATCGCCATGATTACAGCCGGGCTCATGTCCCTGGCCTTCATGGGATTTACCGGGCTGGACTAGGCATGGAACTTTTTCTCAGCCTGCTGCTGGCCCTCCTGCTTCTGGCCCTGTGCTGTGGTCTGCTGCTCGGCTACGCTGCTGACCGATTCAAACCGGACACGCCTGTTCTTGTCACCCGGATTAATGCCCTTCTGCCTCAGACACAATGTGCCCAGTGTGGCTATCCAGGCTGCAAACCCTATGCTGAAGCTATTGCCCGCGGTGAGGCCATCAATAAATGTCCGCCTGGCGGGGAACAAACCATCGCCGCGCTGGCCACTTTACTTGATCAGGACGTGATCCCGCTGGATGCCAGTTGTGGACAGTCCGGGCCGGCAAAAAAGGCCTATATCCGGGAACAGGAATGTATCGGCTGTACCTTCTGTATTCAGGCCTGCCCGGTGGATGCCATTGTCGGTGCCGCGCAGCAGATGCATACCGTGATCAGCGATGAATGTACCGGCTGTGAACTCTGCCTGCCCCCCTGCCCGGTGGATTGCATTGATCTGGTCTCCCTGCCCGAACAGCCGGAACCTTCCCTGCCCGAACCCAGCCTGAGTGAACAGGCCTGTATCCGCTGTGGCTTCTGTGTCGAAGCCTGCCCGGTTGATCTCCAGCCACAACAGCTGTACTGGTACATCCAGGCCGGTGCCTATGAAAAAGCCGACTCCGAAGGTTTGCAGGATTGTATTGAGTGCGGTCTCTGTCATGCCGTTTGCCCCAGCCACATTCCACTGGTTCAGTACTACCAGCTTGGTAAATCGGTCCTGCAGCAACAGCAGGAACAGCAGGATCAGGCCCGCCATGCCGAACAGCGCTTTATGTTTCATGAACAACGCCTGGCAAGGCTTGCCTCTGAAGCTGAACAGCAACGGGCAGAGCGATCCAGGCTGGCCCAGCGTGGAACCGCTCAGCACGGCATGATTCAGGCGGCCCTGGACAGAGCCAGGGCACGCCAGCAAAAACCGGAGCCAGGCAGTGAAACCCGCTAACAAACGCATCAAACTGCCAAAGAACCATCAGGCTCTATCGAGTTCACAACTGATGCAGCAGGTGATCCTGGCCTGTCTCCCCGGCATCCTGGCATTGACCGTTTTCTTTGGCTGGGGAACCCTGATCACTATCCTCTGGCTCAGTCTCTGGGCGCTGGCTTTGGAGGCACTGATGCTGAGCCTACGCCAGCGCCAGCCGGCTTTTTATCTGCAGGATTACAGCGCCCTGGTCACGGCTGTTCTGCTCGGCGTCTGTCTGCCACCAACGGCTCCCTGGTGGCTGGGAATTGTCAGTATCTTTTTTGCCATAGTGCTTGCCAAACACCTTTACGGTGGACTCGGACAGAACCTGTTCAATCCGGCCATGGTCGGTTATGTGGTGGTCCTGATCGCCTTTCCCGTAGAGATGACCAGCTGGATACTGCCCGGTGCTGACAGCAGTCCCCCTGCGTTTCTGCTCTCGCTCGGAACAATTTTCGGGTCTGGCGATCCGGGGATTGATGCGTACACCGGAGCGACCATCATGGACCTTTTCCGTAACGAACGCAGTGGTATGACCGTCAGCGAATTCTGGTCGCAGAACATTGACGGAGGCTTCATTGCAGCAGCAGGCTGGGACTGGGTAAACCTGGGTTTTTTACTGGGCGGCCTATGGCTGCTCTACAAGCGGATTATTACCTGGCAGATTCCGTTCAGCATGCTCGGCAGCCTGATCCTCCTGTCGGCTCTGTTCTACGATAATGGCAGTTCCGCCAGTGCGGGATCACCCCTGATGCATCTCTTCAGTGCCGGCACCATGCTGGGCGCCTTTTTTATTGCGACAGATCCGGTGACTGCCGCCGCCACGCCGCGTGGCCGACTGATTTACGGTGCCATGATCGGCACGATCACCTTTATCATCAGAACCTGGGGGGCTTATCCGGATGGCATTGCCTTTGCCGTTCTGCTGGGTAATTTTGCCACGCCGCTGATTGACTACTACACCAGGAACCCAGGAGCACAGCATGAGGCCTGAGAACCTCAGCAGGCTGGGCCGCAGCACGATCAGCCTGATGCTTATCAGCACCCTTGTGGCCTTCATTCTTGCTGTGGTTTACCAGCTGAGCGAAAGCAGGATCGCTGCCCGACAGGAAGCCAATGAACGCAGTCGTCTTGCTGAAATTTTCCCCACCAGCGACCATGACAATGATCTGCTTGCAGACAGTCTGAACCTGTTTGATCCCGATTATTCCTGGCTGAATCCTGAGCTGCTGGGACTGCGAGAGGATGCCACCGCCTACCTGGCCAGAAGCGATAATGCACTCACTGGGATCATCCTGCCTGCTACCGCCCAGGATGGCTATAACGGCGATATACATCTCCTGATCGGTCTCAGAAGCGATGGTGTCATCACCGGCGTCCGTGTGCTGCAACACCGGGAGACACCGGGACTTGGCGATAAAATTGATTTGCGCATCGCAGACTGGATCCTTGGTTTCAATGGCCGTTCACTTGACAGCCCCAGCTCAGCGGATTGGACCGTAAAAAAAGCCGGCGGCAACTTCGATCAGTTTACCGGTGCCACGATTACGCCCCGGGCAGTTGTCCACAAGGTTCGGGATGTGCTGGAATTTTACCGACAGAATGAAGACAGGTTTCGCAATATATGACTACTGATGCCCGTACACTGATCCATGAAGGACTCTGGCGCAACAATCCGGCACTGGTGCAGTTACTGGGTTTGTGTCCTCTGCTCGCCATCAGTACCTCCGTCGTCAATGCCCTCGGGCTGGGCCTGGCAACCATCCTGGTGTTGATGGCTTCCAGCCTGCTGGTATCTTTGGTTCGTCGGCATGTCAGCGATGCCGTTCGCCTGCCGGCTTTTGTGCTCATCATTGCCAGCTTTGTGACCTGTGCCGAACTCCTGCTGCAGGCTTTTGCCTATCCGCTGTATCTGCGTATCGGCATTTTCATTCCACTCATTGTGACCAATTGCACCATCCTCGGCAGAGCAGTCGGCTTTGCCGCGAGAAACGCGCCCCTGCCTGCTCTGATCGATGGTCTGATGATGGGACTGGGCTTTACCGGCGTCCTGCTGGTGATGGGTTTTCTGCGTGAACTGCTGGCCACCGGAACAGTGTTCGCCAACATGGACCTTCTGCTGCCTTTCGCCGGCAACTGGTCTATTACTTTTTTACCGGATTATCCGGGATTTTTACTGGCCGTGTTGCCACCGGGTGCCTTTATACTCATGGGTTTTCTTCTGGCATTGAAAAACTGGATCAATCACCGCCTTCTGAGTACGCAGGAGAAAACCGGTGACCTGAATCTGCTTACAGAACATGAATAAAGACAAGCGTCGTGAAATATTCCGTCGTCTGAAACTGGAAAACCCCAGCCCGACCACGGAACTGAAATTCAGCTCGCCTTTTGAACTGCTGGTGGCGGTCACCCTCTCCGCCCAGTCCACAGACGTCGGCGTGAACAAGGCGACGGCAAAGCTGTTTCCGGTCGCCAATACGCCTGAGAAGATCTACGCCCTGGGTGTCAATGGCCTGAAAAAATATATTAAAACCATCGGTCTTTATAACAACAAGGCCAAAAATATTATCGCCACCTGCAAGCTGCTGATGGAACAGCACGACTCCCAGGTTCCCCAAACGCGCGAAGCACTGGAAGCCCTGCCCGGCGTCGGCCGTAAAACCGCCAATGTGATTTTGAATACCGCTTTCCGTCAGCCAGCCATGGCAGTCGATACCCACATTTTCCGGGTTTCCAACCGCACCGGGCTGGCGCCCGGGAAAAATGTGCTTGAAGTGGAAAAGAAACTGATGAAGTTCGTGCCTGAAGAATATCTGCTGGATGCCCATCACTGGCTGATCCTG
>CAZKJY010000211.1:884-4230 GCA_964553165.1 uncultured Enterobacteriaceae bacterium | reverse complement strand
ATGCGAGGTGGTATAGCGGATACGTTCAATGCCCTCAATGGCAGAGATATAGGTGATCAGGGTGGCCAGATCAATGATCTGCCCCTCATGGCTCAGGCCACGGTAGGCATTCACATTCTGTCCCAACAGATTGAGTTCACAGACTCCCTGTGAGGCCAGATGCACGGCTTCCGCCAGAATATCATCCAGTGGTCGGCTGACTTCCTCACCCCGGGTATAAGGGACCACGCAAAAGGAGCAATACTTGCTGCAGCCTTCCTGGATAGTCAGAAAGGCCTGGCACTCGGATACACTCGGTTGTGGTAGAACATCGAATTTTTCAATTTCAGGAAAAGAAATATCAACCACAGGCCCGGTCTCAGGGGGGCTTTTCAGCAGACTGGGCAGGCGATGCAGGGTCTGCGGCCCAAACACCACGTCCACGTAGGGCGCACGCTTGCCGATCAGTTCGCCTTCCTGAGAGGCAACACAGCCTCCTACCGCAATCTTCAGTTCGGGATTGCGCTCTTTCAGCTGGCGCCAGCGCCCCAGCTGGTGGAATACCTTTTCCTGGGCTTTTTCGCGGATGGAGCAGGTATTGAGCAGCAATATGTCGGCATCTTCGGCATTATCGGTGAGCTCCATGGCATCACTTTCATGCAGAAGATCAAACATCCTTGCGCTGTCATACTCATTCATCTGACAACCGTGGGTTTTGATGAAGACCTTTTTTGTCATAAGCTGGTGTAGAATTCGGGTCCGCGATACAGGGGTAAACAAGGGGCGGGATTATAGCCATAAGCCCTTGAAAAGGCGATGTTTGCCCTTATTATGCTCTAGAGCCCTATTGTTCATGAGACCACGCATGTCAAATTCAGCCAAGGATAAAAAGATTTTTAAAATTACCTTTCTCAACAAGGGGGAGGTCTACGAGGTTTATGCCGAAGAAGTCTACCAAAGTGATTTGTGGGGCTTTATCGAAATCGAAGACTTCGTTTTCGGCGAGCGCTCACAGATGGTCGTCGATCCTTCTGAAGAAAAACTCAAGGCAGAATTCAAAGGGGTCAAACGCAGTTTTATCCCCATGCAGGCCATTATCCGTATTGATGAAGTGGAAAAAGAGGGCATTGCCAAGATTTCCAATGGAGAAAAAGTCATGCCATTTCCCACATTGGTGACACCACCGGCGGGCCGTTAAAGCTGCTGCGCTTCTGGCTATTGCGCTTGCCATTACTTCGTTAAAAGCAAAATTTGACTCTGTCACTTACTGATCTGCAAGTTCCTTCGCCAAATTTCACTTTTGCCTGGTACTGGCTGTGCTCACGACGCTCTTAAAATTAACCAATATTCTTCTCAATCAAGTCCGGGTTTTTTATTAATCTCTATTTGATTATTGCTTGTAAAATGCTCAGGTTACCAATCTGATTTTTGTTCAGTGACCGTCTGGCGACAGGCCGGAAAAGGCTCCTGCAATTCCGGCATGCCCGCCATCCATGGCGGTCAGATACACCAGCCGAGCTTGTACAAGGGTGAGACAAGCGTAAACAAAGCACAGCTTTGTGCGCAGTCGAACGACGCCCATCTGTGATGGGTGGCTGGGCTCGTGCGTGTTTTGGCGTGTCACTGGGCAATAGCAGATTGGTAGCCAAAAGATCTATATAGTTTTACTGAGTTTTTAAGTGGACGATCAACAGTCATCTTGAAGGGTGGTTGGGCTGGTAGGTATTTTGCCGCATCGATGGCAAATCCAAAACCGGTATGCCTGAAAGAACAACCAACAAATTGATTTCGAAGTGCATTGCTCCTCATCGCTTATTACCCCGAGAAACTGGTAAAATCACCGCATGGCGAATGCTTCCTTAAATACAAAGGCCAGTGCAGACACTGCTCCTGGCCTTTTTTCATACCCCAAGTACTGGGCTGAATGTTTCGGTCCTGCTCCCTACCTGCCAATGTCGCGGCAGGAGATGGATCAGCTTGGCTGGGATTCCTGTGACATTATCATTGTGACCGGCGATGCCTATATCGATCACCCCAGTTTTGGCATGGCGGTGATTGGCCGTTTCCTGGAAGCCCAGGGTTTCCGCGTTGGCATCATTGCCCAGCCACGCTGGCAGACCACGGAAGATTTCATGGCGCTGGGTAAGCCCAATCTGTTTTTCGGCATTACTGCCGGCAATATGGATTCGATGATCAATCGTTATACCGCTGACCTGCGCCAGCGCAGTGATGATGCCTATACCCCCAATAATGAGGGGGGTAAGCGTCCAGATCGCGCCGTCATTGTGTACTCGCAAAAATGCCGTGAAGCCTACAAGGAGGTCCCGATTGTGGTTGGCGGTATCGAAGCCAGTCTGCGGCGTATTGCGCAATACGATTACTGGAGTGACAAGGTACGACAGTCCCTGCTGATTGATGCCGGGGCAGACATTCTGCTGTTTGGTAATGCTGAGCGGGCGATTGCGGAAATTGCTCACGGACTTGCCGAGGGTCGCTCCCTCAAAGAGATGGATGACATACGCGGCACAGTGGTCATCCGCGAGTCGGTTCCGGGCGGATGGACGGAAATTGACTCCACCCGTATCGACTGGCCAGGAAAAATTGATCAGATGGTCAATCCTTATGAATACAGCCAGAAGCCAGCCGTTATACCAGATGCTCAGGCAGAACAGCAGGCCGTAACCATTATCCCCTTGCCACTGCAGGGCAAGCACGAACTTTCCGTGGAAGACACCTATGTGCGTTTACCGTCATTTGAAAAAGTCAGGAATGATCCGGTGCTGTATGCCCATGCTTCGCGGGTACTGCACCAGGAGGCCAGCCCTTTTAATGGCAGAGTCCTGGTACAGAAACACGGTACCCGCGAAATCTGGGTAAACCGGCCACCCATTCCGCTGGAAACGGCAGAAATTGATGGCGTATTCGGCTTGCCCTATGCGCGCCGTCCGCATCCAAGCTATGGGGATGCCCAGATACCTGCCTATGACATGATCAAGACCTCGGTCAATATCATGCGGGGCTGCTTCGGTGGCTGCAGTTTCTGTTCCATTACCGAACATGAGGGCAGGATCATTCAAAGCCGCTCGCAGCAATCGATTCTGGATGAGATTGAACAGATTCGGGACAAGGTACCAGGATTCACCGGTGTCATTTCCGATCTGGGCGGGCCGACGGCCAACATGTACGGGCTTAACTGTTCAAGCCCGGAAATAGAAAAGCGCTGCCGTCGCCTGTCCTGTGTCTATCCGAGTATCTGTAAGCATTTGAAAACGGATCATTCACAGACCACCAAACTGTATCGGGAAGCACGTCAGGTCAAAGGCGTCAAAAAAATAGTTTTCTCATCAAGCGCTGCGGTTTATTCCCC
>CAZKJY010000211.1:0-874 GCA_964553165.1 uncultured Enterobacteriaceae bacterium | reverse complement strand
AGGGCCAATTGAAAAAAATTCTTATCGCTTCCGGACTGCGTTATGACCTGGCCCTGCGCGACAAGGAATACATCAGGGAACTGGTGACGCATCATGTCGGCGGCTATCTGAAGATAGCCCCGGAACATAGCGAGGATGGCCCCCTGCAACAGATGATGAAACCCAGCATTGATCACTATGAGGATTTCAAAAAACTGTTTGAGGAATATTCGGAAAAAGCTGGCAAGAAGCAGTACCTGATTCCGTATTTTATTGCGGCACATCCAGGCTCGAAAGATGAGGACATGCTGGCATTGGCACTGTGGCTGAAGAAGCACAAGTTTAAACCGGATCAGGTGCAGACTTTTTATCCTTCGCCAATGGCACTGGCGACAGCAATGTATTACTCGGGCAAGAATCCTCTGAAGAAGTTGCGTTACAAGAGCGAGAAGCTCTATATCCCGAAGGAGCTGGAGCAAAGACGCCTGCAGAAGGCTTTCCTGCGATATCACGATGAAGCCAACTGGCCGGTTTTGCGTGAGGCGCTGGTCAGGATGGGAAGAGAGGATCTGATTGGCAAGGGGCAGGATCAGTTGGTGCCCGAAGCAGCGAGGCACCCACGTGACCATCGCCGTCCCCGACATCGAAAATGAATTGATCTGATCACCTGCAGGGCCCATCCAGCTCCAACACTTTCTCTGTTTGAACATGCTAGGTTCATGGTTATGGCGCTAATTCTACGACACGCCAAAAAGCGTATGGTCCAGCCACCCATCACAGATGGGTGTCGTTCGACTGCGCACAAAGCAGTGCTTTGTAATCGCTTGTCTCACCCATGGTCAGGCTCGGCTGGTGTATCTGACCGCCATGGATGGCGGGCATGCCGGAATTGCAG
>CAZKJY010000210.1:0-4231 GCA_964553165.1 uncultured Enterobacteriaceae bacterium | reverse complement strand
GCTTTTTTCCTGTATGGCACGCAGGAGTTTTACCTGCATGTGCAGCGGCAGATCGGCAATCTCGTCAAGAAAAAGACTGCCACCATCAGCTGCCTTGAACAGGCCCACCTTATCCTTGTCTGCCCCTGTGAAACTGCCCCGGACATGGCCGAAAAATTCACTTTCCATCAGCTCGGAAGGGATGGCGCCGCAGTTGATGGCAATGAATTCCCGGTCCTTTCGCGGGCCCAGGGAATGAATGGCACGGGCGGCGAGTTCCTTGCCGCTACCTGATTCACCGGAGATAAAGACAGGCGCCTGGGAGCGGGAAAGCTTGTTGATCTGATCTTTCAGCAAACGGATCTGCCGGGATTCTCCGATGATGTTGATTGCCAGTGGCTGTTCTGGGGTATCTGCCTGTGCTGGCTCATGGCTGAGTTTCAGCGCGCTGCTCACCAGTGTGCGCAATTTCATCAGATCAACCGGTTTGGAGACAAAATCAAAAGCGCCGGATTTGAGTGCGGTGATGGCGGTTTCGGTACTGCCATGGGCAGTAATCACGGCAACAGGAATATGGGGATAGTGAAGCTGAATTTCGCTGACCAGTTCCAGGCCGTTACCATCGGGCAGGCGCATATCGGTCAGGCAGAGATAAAAGTCCTCCCGCTCAAGCAAGCGTCTTGCACTTGCCAGATTTTCTGCAGAACGGGTCTGCAGGCCCATACGGCCCAGGGTTATCTCCAGCAGTTCCCGGATATCCGGTTCGTCATCGACTATCAGCACTTTTTGCACTTAGGTCCAATCCTTCATGCGCTTACAGAAAATTTTGTTCCGGTGGTGAAAACCGGATCTTGAAACTGGTTTTGTTGTCACTGGTCCGATAATAGGCTATCTGTGCCTGATAGGCTTCACAGATCTCCTTGCAGATAAACAGACCCAGTCCGGTTCCCGATGGTGAGGTCGTAAAAAAGGGTTCGAAAATGTTCACTGCATTTTCCTCATCAATGCCGGGTCCATCATCAATAATTTCGAGTACAGGATGATCTCCATCCATGCTTGTACGGATACAGATATGCGGTTTACCGGTTTCCTTGTGGCTGTAGCGGATGCCATTTTCACACAGATTGGTCAGAATTTGTTCAAGCTGGCTGCTGTTGAACTGAATCTGAATGTTGTCGTTCTGGGTTTCCAGATCTATTTTTACATCATCGCGATATGAGGCCTTGAATTTGTCGACAAAATTGGCCAACCAGTCCTGCAGCATGATTGGCTGCGGCACCATGTCCTGATTGCGTGAAACCCCCAGGATGTTGTCAATAATGGCATTCACACGCCTGCAATGGGTTTCAATTATTTCCAACAGTCGATGATCCGATTCAGGAATCTTGTCGGATTCTTCCAGCAGTTGGCTGGCATGGCTGATGGCACCCAGAGGGTTACGGATTTCATGGGCAATGCTGGCTGTCAGTCTGCCCAGTGAGATCAGCTTGAGCTGCTGGGCACGACTGCTCAGTCGGGTGTAGTCTTCGAGAAAAATCAGTACGTCGGATTTCTGATCTGGTTGCAGGTAGGAGAAACTGGCCTGTACTTCCGGGGCGTCCTCCCGCAATTTGATCGGGCTGCTGCGGTAAGTATTGTCCGCCTGCCACTGTCTGAGTTGCGCATGTAGCATCTCAGGCAATTCGAGCAACTGTTCCGGGTCATCATTTTTACTGATGAGTTTTAGGGCGGAATTGTTGGAGTTCAGGATGCCACCTTCTTCGTTGACGACAATAATGCCGGTGCGCATGCGCTGGATGATCTGGTAGTTCATCTCTTCCAGGGATTTTAGATCTTCTGCCTGGCGCAGGGTCAACAGCTCTTTCTGCAGTATCTTGCTGCTCAGATACTGCAGGATCAGAGAAATGGCAAACAGCGTAAGTCCCAGTAGACCTACCTGTACATAAAAGTCATCCGGCCGGTCCAGGATGAATGACAGATAAACTTCTGAATAGAATGCGGCGAGGGTGCCCACAGCGGCCAGGAAAGTGCCGATGCGGTTCTGGAAAAGAATATTGCCGGCGGCGACAGGGACGATGACCAGATGCGCCATTCCTGTGGCTACACCACCACAGGCATAGCTGATGGTAATCAGGATAATGATATCGATGATGGTGACAGTAAGGTATTGTAGTTGCTCTGTGCTCTTGAGTTTGGGGAGGATACCCCTGAACAGAACCAGCGCATTAAAAATGATGTAAAAGATGTTGGTGCGTATATACAGTTCGGAGTCAATGGAGCCGAGAAAGTTCAGATCCCTGGTAAAGAGGTATGAAAGCAGTAGTATCAGCGAAAGCAGTAAACGATACAGGCCATAAATATTGAAGACCGATGCATTTTGCTGACGGCGTTCGTCATCGATATTGACAGCGGATGACTTGAGCATGGGCGTTACGAGTTGAGGTACAGGTCTTTATGTTCCTGGCCGCAAAAATAGTGATCGTCTTCCTTGATGGCCTGTTCTTCAGGAATGTGGGTTGAGCAATATTCACATTTCACGATCCGTTCCCGTACAGTCAGTTTGGGCTTTGGTTTATTTGCCCTGACTCTGGCCTGATAATTCTTAAACATGTGCCAGGCAACCAGCACAATCAAGATGAACGTTATTAGCCTGAATAATCCCATTACAGATCCTGACCAGTTTTTTATTCGCCGGGTACGGCTTTACTTATTACGGATGAATAACAGACAATACCCTACCTGTTGGACAATATCCACATTCGTAATTCACCCCTGAGACTTAAGCCAATCCATAATAAACATGCGCATTTTAATGGTTCAGTTGAATCCTCTGGTCGGCGATATACCGGGGAATACCCGGAAAGTTATTGCCGCCGCCCGCGAGGGGATTGATGCCTACAAGGCCGACCTGATTGTCTTTCCCGAACTGGTGCTGACTGCTTATCCCCCGGAAGATTTGCTTTTACGCCCGAGTATCGACCGACGCATTGAATCCGCGCTTGAGGAAATCAAACAGGCCAATTTGCCGGCCTGGCTGGTCATTGGTCACCCCTGCCGTGAAGGCAAAAAACTCTATAACAGTCTCAGCATTATCCATGCTGGTGAATGTGTTGGACGTTACCATAAACAGTGCCTGCCCAATTATCAGGTGTTTGATGAAAAGCGCTATTTTGAAGCGGGGCTGGAAAGCTGTGTCATCACGATCAGGGATATTCCGGTTGCGTTTACCATCTGTGAGGATTTATGGGAAGCCGGTCCCATGGCAAGTGCGGTTGAAGCAGGCGCCAGACTCATGGTCAATATCAATGGTTCCCCCTATCACAAGAACAAGGTTGCCGAAAGACAGCGTGTCATGCGGGAACGTATCACTGAAGGGGGTATCCCTGTCATCTATGTCAATCAGGTCGGCGCCCAGGATGAACTGGTTTTTGATGGCGCCTCCATGGCGCTTGATCGCGAAGGAAAACTGTGCGCCCTGGCGCCTTTGTATGAAGAAGCCATGCTGACGGTGGATGCGCAGCTGAAGGCAGGGCAGGTTCAGCTGACTGCCGGAAAGATTGCTCCGACCCCGGACTACCTGGAAAGTATCTATCAAGCCCTGGTCCTGGGCCTGAAGGATTATGTTGCCAAGAACGGCTTTTCCGGCGTGGTGCTGGGACTATCAGGTGGTATTGATTCAGCCCTGACCATGGCCATCGCCGTGGATGCACTGGGTCCCGACAGGGTGCATGCGGTGATGATGCCCTATGCCTATACTTCCGAGATGAGCCTGCAGGATGCCCAGCAGGAAGCCAGAAATCTTGGTGTTAACTATCAGGTGATGCCGATTGCCGAAATCTATAACAGCTTCATGGAAGCACTCCATGATGAGTTTGCTGGTACTCAGCCCGATATTGCTGAACAGAATATTCAGGCCCGTGCCCGCGGTGTCCTGCTGATGGCCATTTCCAACAAGAAACATCTACTGGTGCTGACAACCGGTAATAAGAGTGAACTGGCGGTGGGCTATTCTACGCTCTATGGTGACATGGCCGGTGGCTTCGATGTGCTCAAGGATGTGCCCAAGATGCTGGTGTATGAACTGTCCCGGTACCGCAACACGCTGGAAGCAGTGATCCCGACACGTGTCATCGAGCGACCACCCTCTGCCGAACTGGCCCCGGGCCAGGTTGATGAAGACAACCTGCCACCCGATGAACTGCTGGACCAGATTCTGGAAAAATACTCGATCAGGCTGACAATGAAGCTGCCA
>CAZKJY010000209.1:0-4238 GCA_964553165.1 uncultured Enterobacteriaceae bacterium | reverse complement strand
CAGACCCAGACCAATAGCAGGGAACCCGGACAGGGCTGTGGTGATTCAGCGGCTGGATGACCGCAGCTGGGTCGTCGTCGAATCAAGAGCAAGCCAGGTTTGGCCGCGTGTCAGACAGTACTGGCTGGAGCGGGGCATAGAGCTGGCAGAGGAGAGCCCAAATCAGGGTATGCTCGAAACCATCTGGTTCAGCAGCGAAGAAAATGTCGGTTTCAAGGAAAAGATACGCGTCAGTGTCAGGCCGGGCTTCCAGGATGACAGCTCCGAATTAAGTCTGTCACATGTTTCGGCACCCGTTGATGTTGATGTCCCGGAAGAATTTGAGTGGCCGGAACAACCGGAAGACAGTGATTATGCCTATCAGGTTCTGACTGACATTTCGACCTATCTTGCTGATCAGGTAAGACTTTACCAGTCGTCCACGGTGTCTTTTCTGGCAGGTGCCATACCTGATGAGGGCAGGGCAAGCATGCAAAGTCAGGGCAATCTGTCTGTGTTGCATCTGGATGCCGATTATCTGCGTAGCTGGGCTGCCGTGGGACGGGCGCTTGAAAGAGCCGAGATAGAAATTGTTTCTGAAGACATGGACAGTGGTGTCTTCAATGTTAATTACGATATCAATGGGGAAGCCCAGGAGCGGGGAATTCTCTCTCGCTTGATTCCGTTCGGGGGACGTAACGCAGGTATTCCTTTGCGAGTCAGCCTGCTGCAGACTGATAGCGGGATTGATGTTGTTACCGACAGTATGACAGCCCCACAGGCTAATGACACACCCGGCAGTGCATTGTCCGATGAAGAGCTTACTGAGCTAAACAATGCCCTGCTGCAGGCAATCCAGAATTTTATTTCCTGAAAAACAAGCCTGGCCGGTATCCGGCCTTTTTGGAGTCTATGACAATGCAATTGGGTGAAGAGCTCTATTCCGGCAAAGCCAAATCCGTTTACCGCAGTGATAATCCTGATTTATTTGTTCTGCATTTTCGCGATGACACCTCGGCTTTTGACGGCCTTAAAGTTGAACAGCTTGCAGACAAGGGCATGGTCAACAACTGTTTTAATGCCTTTATCATGGAAAAACTGAATCAGGCGGGTATTCCCACCCATTTTGTAAAACGTCTTTCAGCAACTGATTCGCTGGTTAAAAAACTAGAGATGATTCCGGTGGAGTGTGTTGTCCGAAACTATGCCGCTGGCAGTGTCTGCAAGCGTTTCGGCATTGAAGAGGGCATAGCCATCAATCCGCCTACCTTTGAATTTTTTCTCAAAAACGATGAGCTGCATGACCCGATGGTGAATGATTATCATATTATTTCCTTTGGCTGGGCAGATGCTGACCAGATTGCCCAGATGAAAGAGCTCACCTTTAAAGTCAATGAAATACTCAAAGGCATGTTTGATGAGGCCGGTATGCTTCTGGTTGATTACAAACTTGAATTTGGCATGGCAGATGGACAACTCACGCTGGGTGATGAATTCAGTCCTGACGGTTGCCGCATCTGGGACAAGACTACCCGAAACAAGATGGACAAGGACCGATTCCGCAAAGATCTTGGAAATGTTATTGAAACCTACAAGGAAGTTGCCCATCGACTTGGAGTTCCTCTCGCTTAATGCCGAACCCCTTGTGCAGGAGATGACATGCCATTAAGCCAATTCATGATCCTCCTGTTAGCGTTATTGCTGGGTTTAAGTATTTTTGCCCTGATTCTTTTTTACCGAAAAAGCCAGGGGCTTCAATCCACGCTGGACCAGGAACGCGCTGCAACAACCGAGCTCAAGGTTGCCTATGGCAGACAGGAGACCATGCTGCAGGAGGAACGCAGGCAGCATCAGGAAAAATTGCAATCCCTGGAAGAGGCCCGCAAGCAGATGGCAGCAGAATTCAAGAATCTTGCCAATGATATCCTTGAACAGAAGAGTAAGGCCTTTACTGAAAGTAACCGGCAGAATATTGAGAACATTCTGAAGCCTCTCGGCGAAAAGATTCAGCAATTCGAGAAAAAAGTTGAGGAAACCTATGACAGGGAATCCAAACAACGTTTTGTATTGCAGGAGCAGATAAAAAGTCTGCAGGATGCCAATCTCCAGATCAGTCAGGAAACACTTAATCTGACCAATGCCCTTAAGGGTGATAGTAAAACCCGTGGCATCTGGGGCGAGCTCATCCTGGAACGGGTGCTGGAAAAGTCAGGTCTGGTAAAAGGCCGCGAATACGAAGTCCAGGTAAATTACAGAACCGAGGATGGACAATCCAGGCAACCTGATGTCATCGTGCATCTGCCAGAGAAAAAAGATCTGATTATTGATTCAAAAGTGTCACTGAATGCCTATGAGAAATACTGCAGTGAAACGGATGAAAAACAGCGGCAGCTGCATTTAAAGCAACATCTGAATTCGATCCGTACACATATAAAGGAATTGTCAGATAAAAATTACCAGAATCTGGAGGCAGTCAGGAATCTGGATTTCGTCATGATGTTTATGCCAGTTGAGGCAGCCTTTACTCTGGCCGTCGAACATGATGACAGTCTTTTTACGGATGCTTTTGAGAAAAATATTGTGATTGTGTGTCCATCCACCCTGCTGGCAACCCTGCGGACCATTCAGAACATCTGGCGCTACGAGCAGCAAAATACCAATGCCATGGAGATCGCTCAGAGTGCAGGCAAACTCTATGACAAGTTTGTGTTATTTCTCCAGAGCCTGGATGATCTCGGCACACACCTCACGCGGGCCCAGAAATCCTACGATCAGGCCTATGATCGCATACAATCAGGTCGGGGGAATCTCGTCACTGGGGTGCAACGCCTGCAGGAACTGGGCGCACGCGCCAGTAAAAAAATCCCTGATAAATTGCTTGATACAGATTCCGGGGATGATGTCGGGGATGGGCTTGATGAAGAATCTTGAAACCAGGCTATATGGAAAGTATTAAGGCGTTTTTGAATTGCGAAACACCAGCAGCCTGGATTGAACGGGCTTTGCTGGAACTGGATACCCTGCTGATCGATCATGCCAACTGTGAGAAGAAAGCAGCGTCTACTGCAATGAATCTGATGTATCGCTATGTGGACAGAAGTGAGTTGCTGCAAAAAATGTCACAACTGGCACGTGAGGAGCTGCTCCATTTCGAACAGGTGGTGGCGATCCTGCAGCAAAGAAATATTCCTTACGTCCATATTGAGCCTTCCCGCTATGCATCCGGTCTCCGACAGCATATTCGCCTGCAGGAACCCGGGAAGCTGATCGATACGCTGATCATAGGGGCCTTTATAGAAGCGCGCTCCTGTGAACGTTTTGCCGCGTTGTCACCGGCACTGGACGCTGAATTGCAGAAATTCTATCAGTCTTTGTTGCGATCGGAGTCCCGCCACTTTATGGATTATCTGCAGTTGGCCCAGGCCTATGCCAATGAGGATATCTCAGAAAGAATCAGTTTTTTTGCAGAGAGGGAAGCGGAACTTATCCTGTCGGATGATAGCCAGTTCCGATTTCATAGCGGCATGCCAGCAGCAGGCTGATTCAGATCCTGTACCAATCAATAACAGCTTAGTGGGCGTAAAAGGGAATTGCCCAGACGCTCCTGCAGACGGTCAAGAGCCCGGCATGAGATGTCATCATTTCCGCTCAGATCAATAAAACTCAAGCGCTCAAGATCATTCAGCTCGCCTATGCTTCTTATCCGGTTATTGCTGATTCTCAGGACACGTAAATTTTCCAGACCGGCCACAGGGCCAAGTTCGCTGATGCTGTTATTGCTCAGATCGAGCATGCTCAGGCTGCTTAACTGTTCGAGACCAAATATTGAGCTTATGCCAGCGTCGGCGCAGGATAAAATGCTCAGGGTTTCAATGCTTTCATCCGGATTTTCATTCAGATAATTATTAACACATGCCTGCAGGGCAGGATCGTTGAAAGTTTCATCCGGACGTTCCGCGCTGGGCCTGAAAAGCACATTGTTATTGATGGAAACTGTATAGGGACTGAGCTTGCAGGCGCTTAAAACCGCAATCATCACCATTAAGAGAACTGATTTAAATAGAAGCATATTGTGCGAGGTGTGGCGGTAGTAATTAACTCTGAGTCTCTGTAATATTGGCCCTTTCATAAACAGATGGCAAATGCCATCGTGCTGGCAGGGGATAATACAATGAAAAGTTTAGTAAAAGTGAGAATTACAGCGCTGGTTTCGTGCATTTTTTACGGGATTCTGGGTGGTTCATCACTTTTAGCACAGG
>CAZKJY010000208.1:0-4249 GCA_964553165.1 uncultured Enterobacteriaceae bacterium | reverse complement strand
AGACGATGGGCACATTGACCGCCCCCAGCGTTGCCTTCACGGTTCCCTTGGCATGGATGGCCCTGGACCAGACCGGGAAACCCATCTGGGTGAGATCACGGATATCGCGTACGCCCGCATCAATAATCAGGCCTTTTACGCCCCGCGCTTTGCAGGATTCTGCCAGCAGATCGCCGAAAAATCCGTCGGTACTGTCGGCTGTCAACCCGACAACCAGGATATCACCTGGCTGGCAGAGTTCGATGGCGACATGCACCATCCAGTTATCACCAGGCTGTGCCAGGATGGTGACAGCAGAACCCGCGATTCTTGCTCCGCTGTAGATTGGCCGCATATAGGGTTTCAGCAGGCCAATGCGGCCCTGGGCTTCGTGTACGGTTGCTACTCCGAGGGATTCGAGCCCATCAATGATGTCCTGATCGGCTCGTTCTATGTTTCTTACTGCTACGGTTTTCATAATCTTTCCAGGCTGTGAATTTAGGGAGACGGTTAGTCATCGAAGCCATAGAGACGGGCCGGATTATCCACCAGTACTTTTCGCTGCAGACTTTCGTCTTCGGCAAACAAGGGTACCAGATCAAGCAAATCGCCGTCATTGGGCATCCAGCGGCTGATATTCGGATGTGGATAATCGGTCCCCCAGAGCGTACGGTCAGGCGCGATCCTGATCAACTCTTTGGCAAAAGGGATGGCATCATGGAAAGGTGGTCCGACCCGGGAAATGCGTTCAGAACCACAGACTTTCACCCACCAGTTATCCCGCTCCATGAATTGCTTGAGGATCTGAAAGGCTTTCTGTTCAGTGCCCTGATCGCAGGGAACACGACCCATATGGTCGACCACAATTTCCATATCGAACTGGGCGAAGAAATCCTGAAACTTGATAATGTCTTCCGCATTCACGTGAATCACCAAATGCCAGCCCAGGGGTTTCACCCGGTCCAGCACGTTTTTCATCATCTCCAGATTCGGCGTACCCCCAAGATGGGTCACAAAGTTGAAACGGACCCCCCGCACGCCGCCATCATGTAAATCTTGGAAATCATTGTCAGTAAAGCTGGCGTTGGCGATACACACACCACGATAGGCGCCATTACTGGACTTAATGGCATCAATCATGGCGCGGTTGTCAGGCCCATGACAGGAGGCCTGGACAATCACGGCGCGCTCAATGCCCAGAATATCGTGCAGGGCTTTGAGTTTGTCCTTGCCGGCATCCGGCGGTTCGTAGGTGCTGGTGGGATGATAGGGAAAAAGCGCTTTTGGACCAAACACATGACAGTGGGCATCACAGGACTTCGGGGGCGCCTTGAAATCCGGTGTGCGGGTATTGGGATCTGGCGGCATGCAACTTTTCTTCTCACTCATAAGGTGTCCTTGAACTGCGCTTTTTGGAATGATGTCGTTTTAATTATAACTTTCAGGGCTGCCAGAGGCCCGCAGGTATCAGCACCTCGCCCCGACTCAGCAGACGTGCCGTTCGCAGCAGGCCTGCTTTGAGCACTTCAGGGGGCGCGCCAGGCTGTTCACGAATTTCCAGGTTGACGGAAAACTCTCCACTGGGATGTTCCACTGAATAGGTGGCGCCCTGCTGTGGGAGTCTGGCCAGCGAAGCGGCAACCGTGCCAGGAATAATGCAGGCTGTCGCCACTGATACGGCGGCAAGCACCCCAATGGCAGCATGACAGACATGCGGTATAAAACTCCGGGTATGGATTATGCCAGCCTCAGCCGGTTTGGCAATGATGGTCATTTTTGGAACGACCTTATCGCTGACATCTCCCAGATTCATGGCAGGCCCAATCTGTAAACGAATGCGCTCCAGTCTGGCTTTGAGAGCAGCATTGGCATTCAGTTCATCTTTGCTTTCATAGCCGCTAATGCCCAGATCTTCCGCTCTTAACAGCACAATCGGCATGCCGTTATCGATACAGGTCACTTCGATGCCATCGACCACATCTATGAGCTTGCCGGTCGGCAGGAGACTGCCGGTGGCTGATCCTGCCAGATCCATGTAATTGCACATCACCGCTGCTGCCGTACCTGGCACACCGTCTATTTTGGCATCGCCAGCGTATTCGACCTGGCCATCCGGTGTCTGTACCACGACTTCGCAGACTGACCCACTATTCACCATGTAGACACGGGCACTGGTTTCAGGGCTGCTGGCCTGCAGCAAGCCGCTTTCAATGGCAAAAGGGACTATGCCGGCCAGGATATTGCCGCAGTTCTGGGTGCGGTCCGTGGTATTGCCACCGACGACGACCTGGACGAATTCGTAGTCCAGATCAGCATCTTCACGGGAGGAAACACTGACTATACCGACCTTGCTGGTAAGCGGATCCGAGCCGCCTAGTCCATCGATCTGGCGCCTGTCTGCGCCATCCACACCACACATGCAGGCAACAAGCACGGCATCCCTGGTAGCCTGATCAGATGGCAGATCGCTGGCTTTGAAGTACAGGCCTTTGGAGCTGCCCCCTCGGAGTTGCATGTAGGGTATGGCGGTTTGCATGAATATTGTCTTCTACAGCCTAATCAATAAGGCAATATTACATGATTTTATTTAAGTTGCTCGTAAGGCAGCCCCACATACTGCATGGCAATGACACGCCGACCTTCTTCATTCTCAAGGAAGAAGTTGCGTTCAGAGCTCATGAAACGATCGAAGGTTCGACTGTCCAGCCCGGTATCCAATTCTGCCGATCCGAAATCGTGCAGCATATTGGTCATCCACCAGGAGAAACGTTCTCCGTGCCAGACTCTGCGCAGAGCAATACCCGAGTACTGTTCAATACAGTCACGATCATTCTCCTGATATACGCGACAGAGAATCTGATAGAGCGCTGCCACATCCGATGCAGCCAGATTGAGTCCTTTGGCACCCGTCGGCGGCACAAGATGAACAGCATCACCCACCAGAAACAGATTGCCATACTGCATCGGTTCACAGACAAATGAGCGCAGAGGCGCAATACTTTTTTCAATACTGGGACCAGTGACCAGATTGGGCAGGTCTTCTTTCGGAACGCGCTTTTTCAGTTCCTCAAAAAAGGCCTCATCTGACCAGTTCTCGACCTTGTCAGTCAGGGGGACCTGCAGGTAATAGCGGGAACGGGTATTGGAACGCATGCTGCAGAGGGCAAATCCTCTTTCGCTCTTGCAATAAATCAATTCATGGTCAATGGGCGGTGTGTCACTCAACAGACCGAGCCAGCCAAACGGATAGACGCGCTCAAATTCCGTGCGCTTGTCGGCCGGAATGGTTTGTCGGGAAACCCCATGAAACCCGTCACAGCCAGCAATAAAGTCACAATCCAGGCGGTACTCTTCGCCGCCATTTTTAAACGTGACATAAGGCTTGTCACTGGTGACATCAAACAGAGCAGTATCTGAGGATTCATAGTAGGTCGTCAGTCCGGCTGCCTGGCGGGCATCCATCAGATCCTTGGTGATCTCTGTCTGGCCATAACAGATCACCACATCCCCACCGGTGAGATTTTTCAGATCAATACGGTATTTTTTGCCATCCACGGCTATGGCAACACCTTCATGTACCTGGCCTTCACTGTCCATACGGTCAGCTACCCCTGCTTCCCTGACCAGATCAGCAAAGCCCTGTTCCAGAATGCCGGCGCGAATACGCCCGAGGACATAATCCCCTGAAACGCGTTCAATAATGATGTTGTCTATTCCCTGTTTGGCCAATAATTGGCCGAGCAAAAGACCGGAGGGGCCAGCACCAATGATGGCGACCTGTGTCTTGATTGTTTTCATGGTTCTTTCCTTCTTTTCTTACTGGCCTTACTGGCTAATTCTCATTGACGGTCGTGACGCAGGCGAATGATTCTGCAGACTCAGGATCAGGTCCCGTATAACGTGCTACGGCAGGCCACTGACAGAGTTTTCGAGTCACACCCCGTAAGGCTTCTGGTGCTTCCTGGTTATCGACCCGGACACTGGCCGTGAGCGTACCGGGCGCTTCATTATTTTCGACCCAGTCTACCAAAGCCGAGAGCGGATCAAATTGATCTGGCGCAACGCCACCGGGACCATGAGGCATCCCTGGTACTGCATACAGTTTTACGAACTCCGTTGCATCCGGGTTATTGACCAATAGGTTTTCATACCAGTTTACCGTGTCCAGAAATGAGAATACCGGATCGGAGACGCCATGGAAAATCAGCAGTTTACCACCGCTGTTTTCAAGACCGCTCAGGGTCGGGTTGTCAGCATCCGGGGGTGTCAT
>CAZKJY010000207.1:0-4276 GCA_964553165.1 uncultured Enterobacteriaceae bacterium | reverse complement strand
ATATTCACGGCGGTCATTGGGGCTGCTGAGTGGAATGACATACTCTGCCTGCTCGGCAGTGTTTACGCTGACAGCCTGCTCCCCTGAACAGCCTGCGAGCAGTCCCAGTCCCAGCCACAGGCAGTATCGCAACAGCTGGCTTGTTATCAGTTTCATGACTTTTTTTGTGTTTCCCCTGTCTAGTGCGGATAGTTTTTCTGTAACTGTAAGGCATGCGACTGGCGCTTTTTACGCATGCGCATATTCAGCAGTTCAACGCCGATGGAAAACGCCATGGCGAAATAAATGTACCCTTTGGGCACATGCACATCAAATCCCTCGATGACCAGAGTAAACCCTACCAGCAGCAAAAAGGAGAGTGCCAGCATTTTTATGCTGGGATTGGCATCGACAAAGTTGCTGATGGGGTTCACCGCAAACAGCATGACCAAAATGGCGATCATGATGGCGATGACCATGATGCTAACTTCCCCTACCAATCCCACTGCGGTAATCACTGAATCCAGTGAAAAGACAATATCGAGTACCGCAATTTGCAGCAGCACACTGAAATAGGAACTGGCTTTGACTGACGCCACTGAGCGTTCCTCTTCGGAAAGCTCAAGCGAGTTATGGATTTCCTGCGTGGATTTGGCCAGCAAAAACAGGCCACCGACTATCAGAATAATGTCCCGACCGGAAATTTCCTGGTCAAAGACCGTAAACCAGGGTTCCACAAGACGCATCACCCAGACCAGTGAAAACAGCAGGGCCAGACGACCGAACAGTGCCAGTCCCAAGCCCAGCTTTCGTGCCCGATCGCGCTTTTCACTGGGTAAACGCCCCACAATAATGCTCAGAAAAATAATATTGTCGATACCCAGCACGATTTCCAGTGCCACCAGGGAAGTGAGTGCTGCCCAGCCTTCACCGGTAAATATCCAGTCAAACATTGCCATTCTCCAGGAGATTCAATTTAGTAAAGATGTATTTAATATAGATGCAAGGGAGGCTCATCCAGAGCCGCCATTTGTTCGCGTAGTTCAAGGATGTGTTCCGCCCAGTATTTGTGTGTGTTAAACCAGGGAAAATTCAGGGGAAATGCCGGGTCATCCCAGCGCCTGGCCAGCCAGGCACTGTAATTCATCAGTCGCAGGGTCCTCAGCAATTCAATCAGCCCCAGTTGCACCGGATTAAAATGAAAAAAATCATCATAAGCTTCGACTAGCACCTGCAATTGCTGCAGACGCTGTTGCCTGCTGCCGGAAAGCAGCATCCATAAATCCTGAATGGCAGGCGCCATCATGCAGTCATCAAGATCCACAAAATGCGGTGTTTCATCACGCCAGAGGATGTTGCCCACATGACAGTCACCATGGACCCGGATCTGTTTAATGTTACCGATATCCCGTTTCATCACAGTCATTCTGTTGATCAGGTCCTGACTGAGAGATTCATAGGCCTGACGCAACTCTGGAGGAATAAAATCCTGCTGCAGCAGATAGTCTGCACTGCGTATCGCGAAACGTTCAATGCTCAGTTCGGCCCGGGTCTGAAAATCGCGTAAGGCTCCCGCCTGATGTAAACGTCCCAGAAAGCGGCCCATCACCCGGAGATTTTCCAGCCGGTCAAATTCTGGGGCATGGCCTCCCCTGCGCTCGAAAATGGCAAAGCGAAACCCCGCATACTCCAGCAGGGTGCGTCCATCAGCCTGCTTGAGGGGCGGCACCACCGGGACTTCCAGTTCTGCCAGCTCCAGGGAGAAATCATGTTCTTCCTGAATCTGCGCACTGCTCCATCGCCCCGGCCGGTAAAATTTCACAATGACAGGAACGCCCCCCTCAATGCCAACCTGGTAGACCCGGTTTTCATAGGAATTCAATCCCAGAATGCGGGCATCAGAGACCAGGCCGCTGCTTTCAACAGCCGCTATCACAAGATCAGGGCTCAGTTCAGCAAAGGGATGTGTCTTGGCGTCCATGGCTCATTACGTTGAAAAAAAGATACAATGGCCTGATTAAATCAGACTCAAAGAATAATAGATATGCAGGACAAAGCGGTCTTACTTGTCAATCTGGGCTCTCCAGATGCCCCTGAAATTCCACAGGTCAGGGCCTATCTCAGACAGTTCCTGATGGATCCCCATGTTATCCAGCTACCCTGGTTACTGCGGGCCATTATCGTCTATCTGCTGGTATTGCCGAAACGGCCAGCCTCCAGCGCACAAGCCTATCAGTCCGTCTGGACGGACCAGGGGCCACCGCTGAAAGTGCTGTCCGGACAGTTACAGCATGCCCTGCAGGATAAAACCGACAAACCGGTCAGGCTAGCCATGCGCTACGGCAATCCTTCCATCGAGTCCCAGCTCTGTGCACTGGACGCAGAGAAAGGCATCGATGAGGTCCTGATCGTCCCGCTTTATCCCCAGTTTGCCGACAGTACCGTGAGCACCATTATTCATGAAACGGAACGCTGTATCCGCGAGAAAAATCTGTCTCTCAAGTATTCAGTGCTGCCGCCGTTTTATAACAATGGCTCCTACATCAAGGCACTGGTTGAATCAGCCAGCGCCCAGCTTGAAAAACCCTTTGATCATATCCTGTTCTCTTATCACGGCCTGCCAGAGCTGCATATCACCCGTGCCGACCCAACCGGCGCTCACTGCCTGAAATGTGACAACTGCTGCTCGACCCCGTCCCCGGCACATAAGACCTGTTACCGGCATCAGGTCATCACCACGACCCTGGGTTTTGTGAAAGAGGCTGGTTTGAGAGCAGATCAGTACAGCATCGCCTACCAGTCCCGCCTGGGCAGGGCAAAATGGCTGGAGCCAAGCACGGAAGAGACCCTGGTAAAACTGGCACAGCAGGGTATCAAAAAACTGCTGGTCATCTGCCCGGCTTTTGTGACGGACTGTCTGGAGACATTGGAAGAAATCGATATCCAGGGCCGGGAAACCTTTCTGCGGGCCGGTGGAGAAGAACTGATATACCTGCCCTGCCTGAATGACAACCCTGCCTGGGTAGACTGTCTGGCAAGCTGGATAGGCGAAGTTACAGTCACTGACGCAGTGAAGACGTAATACTGTCACCTGAATGACGCAATAAAAATCCGGACACCGGCGAAAATGACAAATCCGTCTTTTCAATGGAGTCCCGACATGGACATGAAACTAAACGCCGAACAGATCAAGCAGTACCGTAAAGCAAAACTCTGGTCGCAGGAAGAGCTGGCAACTGTCAGCAATCTGAGCTTGCGTACCATTCAGCGAATTGAGACAAGTGGTAATGCCTCACTGGAAACCACTAAGTCCCTGGCCGCAGCGCTGGAAGTCAATATTGAAGACCTTTTGCATTCAAATTCCCTAAATCCGTACCGCCATACGCAGATAGGCTGGACCATTCTGCTGATCCTGCTGCTTGTTTATGCAGTGCTGCAAAATTTTGTCCCGGAGCCGGAGTATATGGGCGGTATCCTGCTGCTGATTGCCATTCTGTTTGGCAGTCTATCTGTCAGGGTATCTGAACAGGAATTACGCTGGTTTTTCGGGCCAGGATTGATTCGCAAACACGAACAGATTCAGGACATCGCAAGCTGTACACGGGTTACCAATAAATGGTGGTGGGGCTGGGGGATCCGCTTTCATCCTTTCGGGAACTGGTTATACAACGTGTCAGGATTTGATGCCGTGGAAATCAGCATGAAGAGTGGTCGCAAATTCCGACTCGGAACGGATGAACCGGCTTATCTGGAGCAGGCAATTAACGAAGCGATCAAAAAATCCAGCAGAAGCCCCTGACAACCGCTAACTAGACAGCCAATGAAACTGCTGTGCTTTTGGACGCAACCACACGCAGGCTCGCAAGCTCATCCAGCAATTTTTCCTGCACAGATTTATTCAGACTGCCAAAACGCAGCACCAGCTGGTACTGCACCTGGGATAACCGGCGATGCGTTACTACCTGGGTCTTTATTCTGAACGGTTCTGATTCGCCGGCCAGGCAAAAGACCACTTCACATTCATGCGGGTAGGTATTCTGGGCAAGGATTGCCTGAATCAGGGCATCATCACAGCTTAGTGCCAGGGCCTGCATTGAAATATTGATGCTGCGGCCAGAGAACACCTGATCCCGATTCTGGGAATGAATCAGAACCTGCACCTCAGTGTCGATATCACAACGTGGCAAAATGCGTCGCTCACTGAATGGGATTTTCTTTTCAACTACCATTTTTCAATACCTTCAGCTTCTGTTTTTACCTGTTTTGGAAAGGGTGATATTAAATCAACATCTGTAAA
>CAZKJY010000206.1:0-4301 GCA_964553165.1 uncultured Enterobacteriaceae bacterium | reverse complement strand
GACAGTCTCCTTGTCAGCCTGCCCGACGACCAGCGGTATCAAGCTGAACTCGTCCAGTGTTCGCTGCAAAAACGGTAGCTGGACTTCCAGTGAATGTTCCTGCGCATGAGCCTGATCCAGGTAAGTACAGAGGCCGGTTTCTACCAGAGTCCGGAGACAGTTTTGATCCAGTGGGATATCGCCCAGTGGCGTTCTAAAAGCAGTCGCCGTACTGGCAGCAATGCCTCTGAACCCCACCCTGTGTGAGGGACCCAGCAGGACAACCCGGCGAATGGTTTGCTGGCAATTTGCCAGACGGCTGTATGCCTGTGCTGCAATCTGACCTGAATAAATGTAGCCTGCGTGTGGTGCTATAATGACTTTCGGACAGACCTCATCACCAGCAGCCTGCGCGAGAAATCTATCGACCTGCTCTAACAGAGTCTGCTGTTTACCGGGGTAGAAAATGCCGGCAACAGCTGGATTTCTTACCATTCCCATGGGATGCCTCGGTGTTTATTGAGGTCTATAATCCTAGCATATGACTACTCAGGTAAAAACAAAGTACTGGCACAGGACTGAAGCAGGAAAAATTCAGTGCGATCTCTGTCCGCGTGCCTGTACCTTGCGCAATGGCCAACGGGGGCTCTGCTTCGTCAGGGCCTGTGACAATGACGAAATTGTGCTGACCACCTATGGACGTTCCAGTGGATTCTGCATTGATCCTATTGAAAAGAAACCGCTGAATCATTTTTATCCAGGGTCTTCCGTGCTTTCTTTCGGCACCGCGGGTTGCAACCTGGCCTGTAAATTCTGCCAGAACTGGGATATCAGCAAGTCCCGCCAGATGGATACGCTGGCCAGTTCGGCCACCCCCGAGCAACTCGCCGAGGCAGCTGAGAAACAGCATTGTGTCAGTATCGCTTTTACCTACAATGACCCGGTCATCTTTCATGAATACGCTATCGATGTTGCCCAGGCAGCCCATGAAAGAAACATCAAGGCGGTCGCTGTGACTGCCGGTTACATCTGCCCCGAACCCCGCCGGGAATTTTTTTCCTGTATGGATGCCACCAACATCGACCTGAAAGCATTCACGGAAAAGTTTTACCATAAAATCTGCGGCGGACATCTGGCCGATGTGCTGGACACGATTCTGTATGTCCGGCATGAAACGGCGGTCTGGCTGGAACTCACTACCCTGCTGATCCCCGGCGAAAATGACAGCCCAAAAGAAATTGAAGCCCTGTCGCGCTGGCTGTTTGATAATCTGGGCCCCGATGTTCCCATTCACTTCTCGGCCTTCCATCCTGATTTTAAAATGCAGGATACCGGCGTTACCCAACCGGTATCCCTCATCCGTGCACGCGACATTGCCATGGCAAATGGTCTGCATTATGTCTACACCGGCAACATCAGTGACAGTGCACGCGAATCCACCTATTGCGCAAACTGTCAGGGCTTATTGATACAACGAAACCGTTACTCCCTGCAGGCCTGGAACCTTGATGAACATGGACACTGCCAGCACTGCAGCCATAAACTGCCCGGCCATTTTGCGGCAAAAGCCGGCGGCTGGGGCCCCAGACGGCAGATAGTCAGATTCACCGACTAGCGGGTGCCTAGCTCGTTTATGTCTGTTAACCAGTGCGTCAGTTTGAAAAAGCCAGGTTCATTACCTTGTATTATTAAGAGATATTTCAAACTGAGACACTATTCGCGGATCTCACACATTTTCAGGCAGCTTTTGGTAGAGTAGTATTGGTGCAGCACAATAACTGAACGGACAATAAAAAGAATGAAGACACTGAAATCGCTCATCGCCTTCCTTGGGTTGAGTCTGCCGGTTTTGCACTTACAGGCCCAGCCAATTGAACTCACCGACTACCAGCAATTCTGTGCCCGCTGTCATCTTTCCATCGAAATTGAACAGCGCCTGCGCAATGACTGGTACGGGAAAACTGCCGAAGAATTGTTTGAACGCATGCGGACCCGAATGCCGGTGGATAACCCCGGCTCCCTGACGAATGAGCAATACCTGGAGCTGACCAGTGAGTTTCTTGCCTTGGGAGGAACCGTCCTGCCTGAAGAGCCCTTGACCATGAGCAGTCTGGCTGACTGGATCATTGCCCCCCGGCAAGCCCGTGATTCGAATCAAAATTATCCCTGGACTGCCATGAACGGCAATATTGCCTCAACCCGTTATTCCGAACTGGATCAGATCAATGCCAACAATGTTGCCGAGTTGGAAGTTGCCTGGCGCTGGAGCAACCAGAATATTGGCCCCGGAAACTCGCCAATCAGCCAGACTTCACCCCTGGTCGTGAATGGGCGTATGTATGTCACCGCCGGCGCCACCCGAAATGTCGTGGCGCTCGATCCGGCTACTGGCCAGATGCTCTGGTTATGGCGTCCCCAGGAAGGACAGCGCTTTATCGACGCTCCGCGCAAAGGCTCAGGCAAAGGGCTGGCCTACTGGACCGACGGGATTCAGGAAGTCATTTTCACGGTGACGCCAGGCTATTACCTGGTGGCCCTCAATGCCAATACCGGTCTGCCGGTGGAAACTTTCGGTGCCAGTGGCTGGATAGACATGCAGCAGGATCTGCGCCTGGGTGTCGGCCGCGATGATATTGATATCGGCCTGTCCATGCCACCGCTGGTGGTAGAAGATGTGGTCATTGTCGGTGCAGCCATGTCCCCTGGCGGGCTGGCTCCCTATCCGTCCAATGTCAAAGGCGACATCAAGGCCTATGACGCCCGTACTGGAGAGCTCCTGTGGACCTTCAAAACCATTCCCGAACCGGGCGAACCCGGCTATGAAACCTGGCTGGAAAGTTCAGCCCTGATCTCCGGCAATGCCGGTGTCTGGGCGCCCATGTCAGCCGATCCTGAACTGGGGCTGGTGTATTTGCCGGTGGAAGCTGCCACCAATGATTACTATGGCGGCCATCGTCCCGGCAACAATCTGTTCAGCTCCTCGCTGGTGGCACTGGATTACCGCACCGGTGAAATGGCCTGGTATTACCAGCTGACCCATCATGACATCTGGGACTGGGATATCCCGCAGGCCCCGATCCTGGCTGACCTGCCCAACGGTGACAAGCTGCTGGTCCAGCTCACCAAGCAATCCATGGCCTATGTCTTTAACCGGGAAACCGGAGAGCCCTACTTTGGCATTGAGGAAAGACCGGTCGAACAGAGCAATGTTCCCCGCGAATGGACCTCACCCACGCAGCCATTTCCGGTGCTGCCCCTGCCCTATGACCAGCAGGGATTCACCCCCGATGACATCGTCGACTTCACCCCGGAAATCAATGCCATGGCACGGGCAATAACCGACAATTACCGGTACACGTCTTCAGTCTACACACCACCTTCCCTGCGTGATGACCCGGATGGCCTGCTGGGTGCCCTGCACATGCCCTGCTCTACCGGCGGCGCAAACTGGGAAGGGGGCGCCTATGACCCGGAGACGGGCATGCTGTATGTCCCCTCACGCAGCTGTCTGATGACTTTCGCACTGATCCCGGGATCTGAAATAGGCTCAGAGTCGAATTTCGTCAACGGCGGTAACGGCAATAACCCTGCCCTGAATGTTCAGGGTATTAATCTGTTCAAACCACCTTACGGACGGATTACTGCCATTGATCTGAATACCGGCGAGCATGCCTGGGTCATCGCCAATGCCGATACCCCGGATGCCCTGAAAAATCACCCCTTGCTGCAGGGGGTTGAACTGCCCCGTACGGGAATCTCAACCCATCCGGGCTTGCTGGTGACCAAGACTCTGCTGTTCACAGGTGAGGGAGAAGGTGGCGGCCCCACGTTCAGAGCACACGACAAGGCTAGCGGTGAAATCCTGGCAGAAATCCAGCTGCCGGGTAACCACGTGGCACCACCGAACACCTATATGCATCAGGGCAAACAGTATATTGTGATGACGGTGACGATGGGATCGACTGCTGAGATTGTGGCCTTAAGTCTGCCAGACTGAACAGCAAAGGGTTTATTCGGCAAGCAGTTCAAGGGCGGCATTAAGCAGGACATTGCAGCCCTTTTCAACATCATGCCAGTGACTCCATTCATCCGGGGCATGGCTGACGCCACCCACACTGGGAATAAACAGCAGACCGGTAGGCGTGATGTCGGTAAAGAACTGCGCATCATGGCCTGCTCCACTGGGCATGATCATGGTTTTGTATCCCAGTTTTTCCGAATGCCTTTCCAGCAGGTTCATCATTTCCTTGGCACAGGGTTTGGGCTCAAGCCAGCTCATCTGCTCATATTCGAAGCGCAGCTTGTGGCGCCGGGCGATGGCC
>CAZKJY010000205.1:0-4316 GCA_964553165.1 uncultured Enterobacteriaceae bacterium | reverse complement strand
GATTGGCCAGCCATTCCGTGAGACCGCTTTCACTGAAACCGGCTGCCAGCGCGAAGCCCCCTCCCATCAGGATAATGACATCCCAGGGAATGTTCTTGGCGGTGTCCCAATCAAGCAGAAAGGTGCCTTTCTCGCGGTGAGCCGGCAGCAGAAACAGGACGAAGGCGCCCAGCATGGCGATAGCGGAATCCGCCACCATGGACAGCGCCGGAATATTCAGCAGTCCCCGCAGAATCCAGGCCACAGCAACAGCACCAAAGACCATAGCAACCCGTTTTTCTTCAACGCTGATCGGCCCCATGTCCAGTAGTTCACGCTTGACGCCAGCACGCAATTCACGATTTTCCTCGTCACTCTTGTGCACCTCTTTTAAATTCAGCTGCAGTACAAACCAGGTAATGGCAAGCATGGCGAGTGATACCGGAACACCCAGTTTCATCCAGTCAAAAAAGATGATTTCAATGTCGTAAACGGTTTCGGCGATGCCCGCCAGAATGGCATTCGGGGGCGTTCCCACCAGCGTCGCTACTCCACCAATGGATGCTGCATAGGCAATACCCAGCATCAGGGCCAGTCCGAAAGGGTCATCCCCCATGGGGGCATCTTCAAGGTGCTCATGGCGTTTGTGCTGCTCAATGATAGCCATGGCAACTGGCACCATCATCATGGCTGTCGCGGTGTTGCTGATCCACATGGACAGAAGCGCTGTCGCCAGCATGAAACCCATCAGAAGCATCTGCAGGTTGCTGCCGACTTTGACAATGATATTCAGGGCAATGCGGCGGTGCAGATCCCAGCGCTGCATCGCGATGGCGATCATAAAACCGCCCATATACAGGAAATTGATCTGGTTGCCGTAAGAAAGGGTTGTTTCTGCGGTGGACATCACCTGCAGACTGGGAAACAGAAAAATGGGCAGCATGGCAGTTGCAGGGATCGGCACCGCTTCCGAAATCCAGAAACAGGCCATCAGGAAGGCCACAGCAGCCACCCTGGCGGCTTCGGGGCTCATCCCTTCCGGAATGGGGATTGCCAGCATCAGAAAAAAAAGCAGCGGGCCCAGGATCAGCCCAATGCGTTGTCGTTTGCTAAAACTATTCCACATGGCAGCGCATTCTATTACTACTTGCCCGCAAAATACCAATTCCCCCACATTCAGATATTGTCTGCGTGTAAAAGAAGTTCTGTCATTCATGCTCAAACAGTGCATGACCCCATCCCTAACCTGGTCAATTCAGCAAGAAACGGATTTCAATTTCTTGAAGGGGCAGGTAGATTGCCTTTATGGATACCCGGACCAACCAGCACCGACACTACCAGTTGATTGAAAAAGCCATCGACTACCTGCATGCCCATCACCAGAAGCAACCCGGGCTGGCAACTGTGGCCGCCCATGTTGGTCTGAGTGAATACCATTTCCAGCGCCTGTTTGTGGATTGGGTGGGCATCAGCCCAAAGCGCTTTTTGCAGTTTCTTACCCGGGAATACATGAAAACCCTGCTGGACCAGGGACTGTCCACCCTGGATGCTGGCTACCAGGCCGGCCTGTCGGGCGGTGGCCGCAGTCATGAACTGTTTATCACCACTGAGGCCATGACACCAGCGCAGTACCGCGACCTTGGACGCAATCTTGAACTAAGCTATGCGTTCCATGTGTCCCCTTTTGGGGAATATCTACTCGCGGTTTCTTCACGCGGAATCTGCCAGTTGAGCTTTGTTGAGCTCAGTCAGACCCGGACTGAGGAGGAATTTCGCCAGGAATGGGCACTGGCCAGCATCACTCAGGACGCAGAAAAAACCTTGCCCTATCATCAGCAACTGTTTGGTCATGGCGGAGAAAAGCACATCCCGCTCCTGTTACGCGGGACACCCTTCCAGATTCAGGTGTGGCAGGCCTTGCTGCGCATTCCATTCGCCCGTCTCACCCACTATGAAGGTCTGGCCAATACACTGGACAATCCCCTGGCTACCCGGGCGGCTGCCTCTGCGGTGGCAAAGAATAAGATTGCCTATCTCATTCCCTGCCACCGGGTGATTCGCAAAATCGGGGAAAGCGGCGACTACCGCTGGGGGAAATCCCGCAAACGACTTTTACTGGCTTATGAAAGTGCTGTGGCTGACGATAGTCTGCCTATTGAGACAGTTGGCGGGCAAAGGCAATAAGCGCCTCATATTCCTCTTCTTCCAGCAGGTAAGCAGACATGACGTTGGGGTAACCCTGTACCAGTTTTCGCCTGGGATTGCGGATTGACTCACGGAAATATTCCTCATCAACCACAATGGTCGAGCCATCAGTCAAGGTCTCAAGTCGTCCGAACATTCCCTGCCAACTGGGACCAACACCCAGACTGCCATCCACCGTATGACAGGCAATACAGCCCTGCTCCGTGGATATCTCCTGACCCCGCTGGGCAAGGGCATTATCGATTTCCACTTCCATGGCATCAAAATTCAGTTGATAGATAAGCAGGCTGCCACCGATCAGCAGCGCAACCAGAACAACGGCAACACTCAGGTCAAGCCAGATTCGATTTTGTCTTTGCACAGGATTTCCAGCAGATTAATTTCCAAACAGATTGCCAAGGCCTTCGCGGATATTTTCACCAAGGTTTTCGTCGATATTTTCCTGCAGGTTCTGTTGCAGATCCTCCTGCAGATTTTCCACCCTGTCCCTGACTGCTTCGGCGCTTCCTGAAAGCAGTTCATTGGCGAGGTTCACGAAAGCGCGTGCGGCGTTGGTGGCAAGCTGGCGCAATAAAGGCGTCAGGATTTGCTGTGTTATTTCAGCCGGCGTCCCTGACATGTTCTGCAAGTTTATATCTCCCAGGCTGACATTGGCCGGAGCAGGCATGCGATCATCACTGATGCTGGCCTGGATATTGTTGATATTGACCTCGCCGATCTGCAGACGAATCTCACTCTCTGCGCCTGCATTATCCGGCTCCTGAGGACCCTCCCCTGCCAGGCGCTGACTGACTACATCCAGATTGGTTGTGCCATTGGCACGCTCATAACTGACAAAGGGATCCGTACTCGTGATACTGGCAATGGCGATATTCTCGGCACTCAGGTTAGTCAGGTCGAGCACCACACTCAGTTCACTGAAGCTTAGCATCGGGTTATCACTGAAGCCCGGCGGATTGGCAATGCTGAAATCATAAATGGAAGCTGAACCATTACTCAGACTGATGGCCACAGACCCCACCCTGACTTCACTGCCAACGGCAGCGGTGCCATAACTTTCAATAGCCGTCTTCACCAGCGAATCCAGGTTGCTGAGGACAAAGACCACGCCGCCACCCAACAGCAGAACAATGACACCGAGACCAATAAGAATCTTTTTCATGAGCCGCCAACACGTTTCCGTTAACAAGAGTTGAAATTGTAGCCTATCGATTCTGCCCTTAACAGGCATTGGACTTTTATATACTTGAGAATAGTTCTCATTAGTATTACTATTCGCGAAGTTATCCCCGATGAGTATGCTATGTTTCGAAAAACCATTTTCTGGAGTCATCTGATCAGCGGCCTGTTGGCCGGACTGGTAATTTTCATGATGTCTCTCACCGGCGTGTTGCTGACCTATGAGCGTCAGCTTCTGCACTGGTTCGAGCAAAGTCATTATGTGCCAGCAGCCGAACAGAGCTCGACCCCAGCCACACTCGATGCCCTGCTTGCCCTTGGTCGCCTGCATGCGCCTGAACTGGAGCCCTCCTCCATCACGGTTTTGAACCATCCGGGAGCACCCGTTACCCTAAGTGCTGGCCGGGCAGGATCGCTCAACCTGCATCCTTATACTGGCGAGCCAATGCCTTCTGGCACTCCTCGCCTTGAAGCCTTTTTCAGCGCCGTTACCGGTTGGCACCGCTGGTTCAATCTGAGTGGCGAATCCCGCGCTACAGCCAGAGCCATCACCGGTGCCAGCAATCTGGTGTTTCTTTTTTTACTGATTAGTGGCATCTATCTCTGGTTTCCACGCATCTGGCGCTGGACGATGTTCAAAGTCCGCCTGCTGTTTGTCAAAAATCCACCCAGCAGCCAGGCCCGGGATTTTAACTGGCATCATGTGATGGGTTTCTGGTGTCTCATTCCACTGGTGTTCATTGTGGCTACCGCTACTGTCTTCAACTACAGCTGGGCCAATAATCTGGTGTACCAGATCTATGGTGAAGAAGCGCCTCAACGTGGAGGTGGAGGTCGCGCACCACAAGCCGCTCTTACACAGGGAGCGGAGATGGCCCTGAATGAAAATCCAGGCAACTCTTACCTCAGCCTGGATCAGCTCATGCTCGCCGCGAGACAGCATACTTCATCCC
>CAZKJY010000204.1:0-4333 GCA_964553165.1 uncultured Enterobacteriaceae bacterium | reverse complement strand
GGGACCGATTGCAGCAGGTGAGCATTTGGCTGGATTGCTGCTGCTGTTTCTTGTTCAATGTTGAAATTCAGTTTTGAAGCCAGACGCACAGCCCGCAGAATTCTGACTGGATCCTCACGATAGCGTTGAACGGGGTCGCCAATGATGCGCAGGACGCGCTGATTAATATCCTCCATGCCCTGCGTAAAGTCATGGACTTCAAAATTCTGTACGGTGTAATAGAGGGCATTAACAGTAAAGTCGCGGCGTAAAGCATCTTCCTCAATGGTGCCAAACACATTATCCCGCAGAATCATGCCAGCCTGGCTGTGTGCAGAGTCCAGATGACTTACCTGACGGTTACTGCTGTGCCCACGAATTTCGGTGCTTTGTGCTGCCTGCGCCCGGAAAGTTGAAACCTCGATGATTTCGCGACCAAAATGGACATGCACGATCCGGAAGCGTCTGCCGATGATTCTGGAATTCTGGAATATTCTTCGAACCTGCTCAGGCTCGGCATCAGTGGCAATGTCAAAATCTTTTGGTGAAAGTCCCAGCAGGAGATCCCTGACACCACCACCAACCAAAAAGGACTGAAAACCGGCAGCATTGAGGTCATACAGGACCTTCAGGGTGTTTCGGGATATATCCTGACGGGAAATGCTATGTTCAGCACGTGAATAAATTCTTCGCTGGACTGCAGGGCCCTGTATTGAGGTAAGTTTTGACAAATCTGACAGACTACTGGTTTAAAGCGGACATTCTACAGGAGAGAGGAACAAATAAAAAAGCCGGTAAGACCTGGGTCTTACCGGCTTGTTAATCTGCTTTTTTTATTATTTTGTCGTTACATCCCTGTACAAGAAATCGGTAACAAGTGGCTACCATTGTCAGGGTAGTTAATTCCCTAAATCTGACTCCACGCTTCCCCCCTTGCTAGCGCTGATTTTTCAGTTCTTTCCAGCTTGGGTTACAGACTAAGCTGTATACCTGGGTCATCATATTGTTGCCGGATATTGTTGTTATTGTTCTTTTATAGTTATTGGCGGTCAACAATAATAAATACATTGAGCAGGTTTCATGCCAACTCAGCTAAAATCATATAAAATCAATAAATATCAATAAGTTATGTTAAATCTAAGTTACCTGTATATACCTGAAATCTGTGTGGTTTTGTTTAGATTGGTAACCTCTGGGTGTAGATCAGTAACGAATACCCAAATAATACGGCTGGTAGCGCTGGCTAGCCTGACGTCTTTTTCTGTCTGGGGATGCCGAATCGCCGGCGTCGCTCCCACAGACATTTTCGGCTGATCCCGAGCTTTTTGGCCAACTGGGTTTCATTCATCTGATCCTGGTGTTCAAGGACAAAGCGCTGAAAGTAATCTTCCAGTGACAGGTCCTCAGGAGGATCATCATCAATATCCTGTGTCGTTTCATCGCCCAGGTTTTCTCTCAGCTGGATGACCGTGTTGGTGCTTTTCTGAAACATTTCCTTGTTAAGGGTATCAATCTTGACCAGTTCGACATCGATACCCAGCAGGTCCATGGGAATTTCAGACGTTTCCGAGAGGATCACTGCCCGTTCAATGGCATTTTCCAGTTCCCGGACATTACCCGGCCAGGGGTACATGGTGATGGCCTGGATAGCATCAGCACTGAAATACATGGGCTCGGTACCTATCCGGTTACAGATAATTTCAAGCTTTTTGTCAGCCAGCTCCAGTATATCGGTACTGCGTTCCCGCAAGGGGGGAATTTGCAGCGGCATGACATTGATTCGGTAAAAAAGGTCCTCCCGGAATCGACCCTCATTCACAAACTGCTGCAGATCCCTGTGGGTTGCCGCAATCAGGCGGACATCAACTTTGGTGGACTGCACTGAGCCAACCTTGCGAATTTCATGCTCCTGCAGCACTCGCAGGAGCCTGGCCTGGGCTTCCAGGGGCAGTTCACCGATTTCATCCAGAAACAGGGTGCCGTTGTTGGCGGCTTCTACCAGTCCGGTACGGGTATTGGTAGCACCCGTGAAGGCTCCCTTTTCATGGCCGAAGAGCTCGGATTCGATCAGGTTTTCGGGAATGGCTGCACAGTTTATGGAAATCAGATTGGAATCCCTGCGGGAACTGGCTTCATGCAGGGCCCGTGCGACCAGTTCCTTGCCGGTGCCGGATTCACCCTGGATCAGCACCGACGAATGCGTCATGGCCACTTTGCGGATACGACGGAACAGCTCTTTCATGGCCGGACAGCTGCCTACCATCCCATGTACGGGTTCTTCATTCGGGTTGCCCGCTGCCAGTTTATGCTGCTGACTTTTGTTCAGGGCGGTTTTCAGCGCATTCAGAACTTCGTCAGTTTCAAAGGGAATGGCGAGATAGCTCATCGCCCCCTCTTTTGACGTGTCAATGGCGGTGCGTAGGCTGGCGTAAGAGGTGCTGATGAGGAGTGCCTGGTTTGCGTGTTTGAAGAGTTCGGTGCCGGGTTTGCCGGGAAGACGAAGATTACTGATGATGGCGTCAAATTCGTCAAGTTTGAGTTTGAGGGCTTCTTCGACAGAACGGCACGACTGGGTGTGGTGGCCGGCATGTTCAAGAATTTCATTCAGTTTATCGTGAACAGATTTGTGGTTTTCTACGATTAATATATTGGCCATAAAAAATTCATGAATGCTTTTTGATCGCCTCGTGCGCAAAGTCCCTGACGCAACAGCATAGGCCCTGTTTATGCTACTGATTTTATTCAGAGCGGGTGCTTTTAATGGTACCGAAAGCAACCCAGTAACAATAAAATGTTTCTTTTCTACTCAAATGGGGCAGAGTGCCCAATAATAAGGATCATTGGCAGCGGGTCAACTGTTATTTTCACCAATCTGGCACCAGTTTGGTGATTTCGCGGTAAATATGAGGAAATATTCCTGATATCAGGGGCTTATAAGACCTTGATTTTCATCAACTTGCACCAGATTAGCCATTTTCAGGGGGGCCCAGTGCTGTACAGCCCAGGACAGTAGCTCGGAAACCGGGGCTTTTTGCAGAGAAGGCGGAGGAGCCTGTTGCAGATACTGCAAGGCGCTGAAAAGCGTTTTTCCGGGTTTTTTCAGGTCCAGCGCTGGCGCATGATGCTGTTTGCTCAATTTCTGCCCGTCCTGGTTGACGATTACAGGAATATGTCCGTAGACAGGCTGGGGCAGGTTCAGGCATTGCTGCAGATAAATCTGCCTCGTTGTGGAATCGAGCAGATCGGTTCCCCTGATGATATGCGTCACACCCTGCCAGGCATCGTCTATCACGACTGCAAGTTGATAGGCAAATAAGCCATCCTTGCGTCTGATGACAAAATCACCGCAATCGTGCTGCAGATTCTGCAACTGTTGACCCTGTATCAGATCCTTAAAAGCGATGTCACGCTCATCTACCCGGCAGCGAATGGCAAATTCTTCGATACCCGCCTCTACCTGCTGAAAACTCAGATGGCGACAGGTGCCTGGATAAACCCCTTCGAAATCCCGGAGATCCTGTCTGGAGCAGGTACAGGGAAAGACCAGGTCTTTGTGCTGCAAAAGCAGTAAGGCATGCTGATAGGCATCGTGACGTGTACTCTGGAAGAGTATTTCTTCATCCCATTCCAGCTGCAGCGTTTCCAGGGCGGAGATAATCTGACGGGCGGCTTCAGGGCTTTCACGAGGGGGATCCAGATCTTCGATTCGAAGCAGCCAGCGTCCATCGTGGGCACGTGCATCCAGGTAGCTTGCCAGCGCGGCAATCAGTGAACCGATATGGAGCGGGCCGCTTGGAGAGGGAGCAAACCGGCCAGTATAGGCTTGTTCAGATTGCTTTCCCGTGACTGAAATGGTCAGGCTCCCAGCTGTTTTTCCTTGATCTCGTCCAAGGTTTTACAGTCAATACATTTATTGGCTGTCGGGCGGGCTTCCAGGCGGCGAATGCCAATTTCGATACCACAGGAATCGCAATAACCATAGTCGTCCTTGGCTATCAGCTCTATGGTGGAATCGATTTTCTTGATCAGTCGACGTTCCCTGTCACGGGTTCTTAATTCAATACTGAATTCTTCTTCCAGCGTGGCACGGTCAGCCGGATCCGGAGGGTTCGAAGCTTCGTCCTGCATATGATGTACAGTTCGATCAACTTCTTCCATCAACTGGTTACGCCAGTTTCTAAGGATGTTCTTGAAATGTTCACGCTGGGCTTCATTCATGTATTCCTCACCCCGCTTTAATTTGTAGGGGGTGAAGTCACCTACCTGCAGGTGAGCATCAGGGCTTCTGGGCGCGACTTTGGTCGCAGCCTTTTGTTTTGGTGGAGATGATTTACGGGCAGGCGCTTTTTTGGGT
>CAZKJY010000203.1:0-4377 GCA_964553165.1 uncultured Enterobacteriaceae bacterium | reverse complement strand
TGAGGACCCGGTAAAGTTACTAAATTCAGCCGTGGTCTTCGCTAACCGAAAAGTAATTGATATGAAAGTACAGCGTCCATCCCATCAGCAGATGGGCACGACGCTGACCTGCCTCTATCTTGACAATGATTTTGTTTACTTCTCTTATGTAGGCGATTCCAGGGTGTATCACATCGATATCGACAACCGGGAAATCACCCAGCTCACAACCGATCACACACTGGTGCAATCACAGCTTAACCGGGATCTGGTGCCGGGCCTTTATGCCAAGGCACAGCACATACTGACGCGGATGATCGGGGCAGGCAACAGTGTGAATCCAGGCTTTGGTAAACATCCGGTGAAAGCCGGCGACCTCATACTCACCTGTACCGATGGGCTATCAGACATGCTCAGCAGTGAATTGATTCTGGAAACGCTAATTCAGCATCGGGATGATTTTGATAGCTGCTTGGCCCTCTTGCTGGAGCAGGTCAAGGAGCACGGTGCACGGGATAATATCACGGTGGTGTTGGCCAGTACCGCCTGAGTGAGACTGTCACTGTCTGTAGCCGGTCTTCCTGTCACTGCCTGGAGTCAGTCTTCCTGTCACTGCCTGGAGCCAGTCTTCCTGTAACTGCCTAGAGCCAGTCTTCCTGTAAAAGACGCAGGAGTTCACTGATGGAATCAAAACGCTCTTCCGGGTTCTTGGCCAGACAGCGCATCGTGGCTTTCTCCAGCAGAGGTGGTACCGGATATTTACTGAATGTCGATGGTTTTGGTGGCATCTCATTCTTGATGTAGGCGATGACCTGATCAATGGTTTCACCTTTGGCAGCTGTCTCGCCACTGAGAATTTCATAAATAATGGTCCCCAGACTGTATATATCGGTATGGAAATTTATCTCGGGATCACGGTCAATCTGCTCGGGAGACATGTAGTGGATGGTGCCCTGTAATTTTCCCCGGCTGGTAATATTCATTTCATCGGACTGGGTGTCAGCCAGTGATTCCGGAATCGGATCAACACTGCCATCAGTCTTCCAGACCTTGGCCAATCCCCAATCCATCAGCAGGACTTCACCAAAGGGCCCCACCAGAATGTTTTCAGGTTTGATGTCGCGATGGATGACGCCGTGAACATGGGCATACTCAAGTGCATGCCCCACCTGAACCACAACATCCATTAGCTGACTGAGGTCATAACGCTCACGGTAATCCAGAATTTCCCGCAGGGTATAACCGTGCACCAGCTTCATGGTGAAGTAATAGTTGCCCTGGTTGTCGCGGCCAAGTTCATAGGTTGGCACCGTATTGGGATGCTGCAGCATGGCGGTAACCCGTGCTTCACGCAGAAATCGCCGCTGCTCTATCGGATCGTTGGCAAATTCAGGCAGCAGGGTTTTGTAACAGATCACCCGGGACAGATGCAGATCCTTGCAGGATTGAATAAGACACTTGCCCCCACGTGCGATGGTTTTAAAGTAGGCATATCGCGTCTGTATATTGATTTTTTCCGGCAGGGGTTTGTCGGTATCTTCGAGATAGACAGAGGCGTAGTCTTGTTTGGCTTCGGGAAATTTCATGGCAATAGTTTGACAGAATCGTGTCTCAAGCCCAAGAGAAACTGATGTCAGAATAAGGCTTTAAAAACGCCAATAGCCATATCGACTTGAGCTTATTAATTGAAGACATGCTTGTCGTTCCCTACAGCCTGGCGCCGATATCAGAATAAAAAAAGGGCCTGCAAGCAGGCCCTTTTTCAGTCTGAAGCGGTATTACTTCAGTGCGGCTTTGGTTGTTTTCACAATCGCAGCTGCGACTTTGTACGGATCAGCGTTGGAAGCCGGGCGACGGTCTTCCAGACGACCTTTCCAGCCATCTTCCACAGTGCCTACCGGGATACGGATGGAGGCGCCACGATCAGAAACCCCGTAGCTGAACTGGTCAATAGACTGCGTCTCATGTTTGCCGGTCAGACGGTGATGATTGTCAGCACCGTAGACAGAGATATGACGCTCGATGTTTTTACCGAACTCTTCGCAGATCTTGATAAAGGTTTCTTCTTTACCGGATTCGCGCATGGCACCGTTGGAGAAGTTGGCGTGCATGCCGGAACCGTTCCAGTCGGTGTCACCCAGAGGTTTCGGATGCCACTCAATCGCCAGGCCGTATTTTTCACCGACACGTTCCAGCAGATAACGGGCCAGCCAGGTTTCATCACCGGCGCGGGCGGCGCTTTTTGCGAATACCTGGAATTCCCACTGGCCGGCTGCCACTTCAGCATTAATCCCTTCAACGTTCAGGCCAGCTTCCAGACACAGGTCCAGATGCTCATCAATCATGGCACGGCAGTAGGCGTTTTTGGCGCCGACCGAACAGTAATAGGGTCCCTGTGGAGGAGGATAGCCGCCGGGCGGGAAACCGGGGGGCAGATTGGTTTCAGGATCCCAGAGGAAGTATTCCTGCTCAAAACCGAACCAGAAATCGTCGTCATCGTCATCGATGGTGGCACGACCGTTTGATTCATGCGGAGTACCGTCAGCATTCAATACTTCAGTCATGACCAGATAGCCGTTGGGACGCTCCGGATCAGGAATAATAAAGACGGGTTTTAACAAACAGTCTGAAGAACCGCCAGGGGCCTGCTGTGTGGAGCTGCCGTCGAATGACCACATCGGGCAGTCTTCCAGCTTGCCACTGAAATCTTTTCTGACCATGGTTTTGCTACGCAGGCTTTGCGTGGGTTTGTAACCATCCAGCCAGATATATTCCAACTTGCTTTTCATGATGAGTAGTACTCCTTCGTTAGTTTTCTAAAAATTTCGTCACTGTCACACTGCAAGAAGCGTACCTAAATCTGCAATTCAATGATGATTGGATTTGTCCTGCAATTCTCAATAAAAACAGGCACAAAATGCCTGTATTGGTGCAGCCGACAAGCATAGACGAAATAGGGAATGAAGGAAATGCAATAATTTGGGGCACTTTGCACCAAGTTGATGCATTTTACTTCATGCGCAATACAAAAATGTCATCATTTTGGGTCGGATCAGTGGCGGCCCTGATTTCAGCGACTTCTTCGGGCGTCACCGTCGGAGCCGTGTTGCCCCAGGAAGCACGAATATAGGTCAGCACATCGGCGATCTGCTGATCATCCAGCAGGAGTCTGAAGTAGGGCATGTCCGTGGTCGCAGGTCCTTCGGAAGACACAATACGAAGAGAGCCGTTGAGGGTCATGTTGATCAGGCTGCTCGGATCTTCATCGAGGATGCCCGGATTGCCTGCCAGTGCCGGCTGGTAAGGGTAATAACCCAGACCACTGGTGACGTGGCAGTTGGAGCAGTATTCATAGTACAGCTGGGCACCGCTACTGGAAAAATTCAGGGAAACCAGATTCTCGCTTTCAGTCGCATCATAGATGAACTCACCTTCATCCTCGGTTGCAGGCAGGGAGTCCAGATACACAGCCATGGCATTGATATCGGCATCACTCATGTGACGGGTGCTGTTGTTGATGACTTCCACCATGGTGCCGACTGCAGTCCCGAAACGGTTGCGGCCGGTGCGCAGGAATTCCTCATGATCCTCAACATTCCAGCGGCCACGACCGGTCAGGGTGTTGCCGTTGAGCGGCGAGGCTGACCAGTAATCCAGTGGTGCGCCGGCAAGGAAATCGCTGTCGCTGCTGTCCAGGCCTTTTTCCTGAAGCATCAGGCCACGTGGTGTATGGCAGGCGCCGCAATGGCCCAGACCCTCAACCAGATAGGCGCCACGGTTCCAGGCTTCACTCTGGCTGTCATCTGGGGTATAGGGATTGTCATCGTGGGCTAGCAGGTTCCAGATGCCCATGGCCCAGCGCACATTTTTCCAGCCTGGAATTTCGGACGGCAGATTGGGCTGGTTTACCGGCTCCACTTCATTCATCAGGAAATCATAGAGCGCGCGCATATCCTGCTCCGACATCTTGGCATACGAGGTATAGGGCATGGCCGGGTACATGCGACCCTGTGGGGTCCTGCCATGGCGCATGGCCAGATCAAATTCTTCAAAGCTGTAGGAGCCGATACCCGTCTGTGGGTCTGGCGTGATATTGGTGGTATAGATATTCCCCAGCAGCGGGACATTCATTTCCAGTCCGCCCGCGAGTGGCTCGCCGCCCTCGACGGTATGGCAGGCAACACAGTTTCCCAGCCGGGCAACATATTCGCCATGTGACAGACCGACAGCAGCGGCATTTGCAGCACTGTTAGTCGCCGGAATAGAGACAGTGCTAACGACCCCGCCATCACAGGCGCCCAGAAGAGCCAGCAGGCAAAGCACGGAAAAATATCTGGAATGTCTGCAAGGTCTTGTAAGTCTGGAAAGTTGTCTGAGATCAGGCATAGGGTTTCCTTT
>CAZKJY010000202.1:0-4440 GCA_964553165.1 uncultured Enterobacteriaceae bacterium | reverse complement strand
GACAACAGCGGGATATGGCGTCATGGCGGGTAGCTGAAAACCGCCCCTACTCCAACGCCTACTTCATCAACACCTTTGCAGAAATGGTGGGGCTGAGCTTTGACGAACTCGATCACAGTGCCAGCCTGATTTCTGATCATTACCGGCCAATGCCTCGATGGATTGGCGATCCGAACGATCCCGGCTCGCTGCGTGATTACAGCAGTATCGAAGACAGCGAGAACCAGCTACAGGTGGTTAAAAGACAAGAAGAGGAGCCGATCAAAGGGCTCTAATGGCGCTTTGATCAGGAAGAGATGAATAAAGTTACTGAGATTGAGTATCAGGGTGCAGGCTTGGCCGGCAATTCGTAACTGACCTGATACTCATTGAAGAGCGGCGCCATCTGTCCACCATCGATCATGGCCATCACCGCGGCATCCACTTTGTTGGTCAGCTCCGGAAAGGTAGCTTTAACAGCAATGCCGATATCCCAGGCGCGGCGGGGCCAGCTAACGATGCTTTCATCGGAGATAGCAAACTTCTGGCTATCCATCTGCCTATCTAAGTCGTCACCCGAAGCCTTTACAGACCATTCCACCTGACTGCGCATACCGGCAACCGCATCAATCTCGCCCTTTTTCAAGGCGCTCACCGCCTCATCGATGGATAAAAAGAGCGTCACCTGCTCGACCAGGCGGCCGCGCAGTGCTGTGGTGAGGGTCAGGTCTGGAACACTATCTACTTCAACGCTAACCTTGTGGTACATAAATGGTGCCAGGTTGACCAGCTCAGCCAGTTTTTCCGTGTTCCGCGCTACCGTCCATCGCTCTTTGTGATAGGGGGCAACAATACTGACCTTGTCATTATCGTAATTGATGTCGTAGGGAACGCGCAGCATGATATCTGCAACGCCACCACCCATGTAATGACCCTTCCACACGGCATTGCGCAGATCATCATTCAGGGTTTCATCCGGGGTCAGCCAAAACCAGGCTGGCTGCACACTCAACTGCTCGGCAATCTTCTTGCCGACTTCAACGTCGATCCCTGCCGGTGAGCCTTTTTCCAGATAGGAATAGGGCGGAAAGTCCCGGTACACGGCGATACGTAGAAAACCTGGTTATCTTTGAAAAACATATCGTCCCCGGCAGAGCCACCCACTAGTGGAATATTGCTCAGGGAATCGTTGAGGCTCTTGAGTACCAGCTCTTCCCGAATAGAAAGACCATCGAGTAGCGACGAGGCAAAACTCCACCCCCACAAGGGAAGCAGTGCTTTTTGATTAAAGTTGAGCATCTCCTGCTTTAACAGAGCGTGGTGTCTGAAAAGGAAAAATGATGCAGCCTGACCGCCAACTGCTACAGCACTGAACAGCGCCGCAGCCAGCGTTGAGTATGCGAACTGCTTATAGTTCGGTCTATGATTACGCAATTTCATCTCTAGAGCTCCTGTTTCTCTTATCTTTCTCAAATGCTTTTTATGCTTAGGCGCGATTATTTAAGTCCCCACACCATTTCTTATCTGGGAAACTAAATAATTTAAAAGTTAGGATTTCCCATACGACCAAGTATCTGCCTGCATATGGCTGCCAACAATGACACTTGGGAATGAACTAAGCTCGTCAATAAGCAGGACGACACCGACCGGATAAGAGGGTCAAATTTTTATCAAAACGAGTCGCCAAGTACCCATAATCACTCTTGACCGAAAAACTAAGCATAGTCCACCCACAGGAAAACGACGGGTAAAACGAACCACCACAAAGACGGCGAATATGGTAGATTGCCGGCGTTTTCACGGAGATAAAGACCAGAGATGAGCGCACCGAAAATTCGCTTACCCGCGGAGTGGGAACCACAGGATGCCATCCAGCTTACCTGGCCCCACAAAGATACTGACTGGCAGCACCTGCTGCCGGAAGTCATTCCCATTTACACGCGACTGGTTCAGCTACTGACGACCAGGGGCCATGTGATTATTGGTGCCCCGGCAAATGAAATTGAGCCCATACAGCAGCGGTTTGCCGCCCTGGGTGTGCCTGAGGAAAAACTGCACCTCTACCCGGTAGTGTCTGATGACACCTGGGCCAGGGATCACGGCCCAATTACCGTTGCAGAAGGCGATACCCTCTGTTTGCTGGATTACCAGTTCAATGGCTGGGGTGAGAAATACGCTTTTCAGCAGGACAACCGCATTACCGGGGAATTGTTTCGCCAGGGAGCTTTCCCCGGTGCCACCCTGCAACCAAAAACCTTGGTATTAGAGGGCGGTTCCATCGAAAGCGATGGTGAGGGCACGCTGCTCACCACGGCTGCCTGTTTGCTGAATCCCAATCGCAACCCAACCCTGAGCCGTGAAGAGATTGAGCAACAACTTTGCACTGATCTCGGCATCCGCAAAATCAACTGGCTGTACCACGGTGCCATGGAAGGTGACGACACCGATTGTCATATCGACACCCTCGCCCGGCTCTGCCCGAACAACGTCATTGTTTATCAAGCCTGCGATGATGAATCCGACAGTCACTACGCTGAACTGCAACAGATGGCCGAAGAACTGGAAGCCCTGACCTGCCCCCACGGACAACCCTACCAACTGGTGCCCATGCCGTGGCCCTCGGCAAAATACGATGAGGATGGCCACCGGTTGCCAGCCACCTACGCCAACTTCCTGATTTTCAACGGCATGGTGATCGTTCCCACCTACCGGGATGCCAATGACGAAGCAGCCTTGGCACAAATGGCAACTGCCTTCCCGGGCTACGACATTCAGGGGCTTGATTGCCTGCCCATAATCCACCAGCATGGCAGTCTTCACTGCATTACCATGCAACTGCCCAGGGGCGTAGTGACCCCGGCAGCGCAACAAAAGCAACAGGGGTAAACACCTTATGACCGAGCTGACCATTGGTGTTGTGCAGCACGCTTGCGGTGCTGATATCGACGCAAACCTGCAAAAGACTCTGGAAGGTATTCGCGCCACGGCAAGCCAGGGTGCCAACTTGGTAGTGCTTCAGGAACTGCACCGCAGCCTGTATTTCTGTCAGCAGGAAAACCCCAATCTGTTTGACCTGGCGGAAACTATTCCCGGCCCCAGCACCGACACACTCGGGGCGCTGGCCAAAGAGCTGGGCGTGGTGATCGTTTCCTCACTGTTTGAACGCCGTGCCGCCGGGCTGTACCACAACACAGCGGTGGTGCTGGACAGCGACGGCAGTATCGCCGGCAAATACCGCAAGATGCATATCCCGGACGATCCCGGCTACTACGAGAAATTCTATTTCACCCCCGGCGACCTCGGTTTTACCCCTATTCAGACCTCCGTGGGCAAACTCGGCGTACTGGTGTGCTGGGATCAGTGGTTCCCGGAAGCCGCGCGTCTAATGGCGATGGCCGGTGCCGACATGCTCATTTACCCCACAGCCATTGGCTGGCATCCACCGGATGACGACGCCGAGAAACAACGCCAGCGCGATGCCTGGATTACCATCCAGCGCGCCCATGCCGTCGCCAACGGTTTACCGGTGATCAGCGTCAACCGCATTGGCCATGAAGCAGACCCGAATGGCGGACCTGGTGCAGATTTCTGGGGCTCCAGTTTTGTCGCCGGACCCCAGGGTGAAATTCTCTGGCAGGCAGATAGCGAAAGCGAAAGCTTTGCTACGGTCAAAGTAGATTTGGCCTGTGGTGAAGACGTGCGCCGTATTTGGCCCTACCTGCGTGACCGGCGGGTGGATCATTACACCGATCTGACCAAACTTTACCGGGATTAAGCCTTGCGGGTATCATGGCCTCCGAAGCCCCATGTTCGACATTGAGACGGCCTTGAGATTTGCTTTCAACCGCCATCGCATAAAAAAGCTGCCAGTGAAACGAAGTTGAGACAGCTTTTTCGTCTAGATTGACGCATTACTCTATTGGCTAATCTGTTACTTAGTGTTTCTCGTAAGCCCTAACCAACACGGGCTCCTTGAAAAGAAATGATACACCTAACAATAATTGACCCATTAGTATTGATATTTTAAGGTTTTCTTAAGACCCGCCCGCTAGCATAACCGTGGTAAATGAGATTCATATTTATGAGGCAATCAAACCATCAGTGCATATAAATTTACCATCCTAAACAGCCAAATAAGCAATGTTTATGAGTGGCAAGATGGCATGTGGCGTAAAGAGAGGTTAAGTGCCAACGAATCTTGGTCCGTGGATGGCGCGAATGTAATCAAAAGCGAATACGAGCAAGGATTACTTGAAGTAACGACTTATACAGACACTAATAATGATGGTGTCTACTATAAAGCGTCAAAATCTTACAGTACTGGTTCGTCTCCATATGAATATAGCACCTATAGTGACTTCGATAATTACGAAGAAAATGACTATGATTTAACTTTGACTAGGCCCTACAACCATTGCTTAAGCTCTTTTGCTAGTGCTAACCCACTCAAATAAGCAGATT
>CAZKJY010000201.1:0-4443 GCA_964553165.1 uncultured Enterobacteriaceae bacterium | reverse complement strand
ATTGACGTAGAGTTTCCTCGGGCTTCCGTCCCGAAAGTTTATGATGCGCTGAAAGTGGCGGACAGGGAAATCACGCTGGAAGTTCAGCAGCAGCTGGGCGATGGCATTGTGCGTACGATTGCCATGGGTTCGACTGAAGGTTTGAGCCGCGGCCTGAGTGTTGATGACACCGGTGCCCCGGTCAGTATTCCGGTAGGCGTGGAAACTCTGGGTCGTATCATGGACGTGCTGGGCAATCCGATTGATGAATGCGGACCCATTGGCGAAAAGGAAAAAATGCCAATTCACCGTAAAGCCCCGAGCTATGATGAACAGGCAGCTTCAGAGGAGTTGCTGGAAACCGGCATCAAGGTGATTGACCTGGTTTGCCCCTTTGCCAAAGGCGGTAAAGTAGGATTGTTCGGTGGTGCCGGCGTGGGCAAGACCGTTACCATGATGGAGCTGATTAATAATATTGCTACCGAACATAGTGGTTTGTCAGTATTCGCGGGAGTGGGTGAAAGGACTCGTGAAGGGAACGACTTCTATCACGAAATGCAGGAAGCAGGCGTTATTGATACTAAAACGTTTAGTAATTCAAAAGTATCCATGGTGTACGGCCAGATGAATGAGCCACCCGGTAACCGTCTGCGCGTAGCGCTGACAGGTCTGACCATGGCTGAAAAATTCCGCGACGAGGGACGAGACGTGCTGCTCTTCGTGGATAACATCTATCGTTATACCCTGGCAGGAACAGAAGTATCAGCGCTGCTTGGCCGTATGCCTTCTGCGGTAGGCTATCAGCCGACGCTGGCAGAAGAGATGGGTGCCCTGCAGGAGCGTATTACCTCCACTAAAAATGGCTCCATTACTTCCATCCAGGCAGTCTATGTTCCGGCGGACGACTTGACAGACCCTTCACCGGCGACGACGTTTGCGCATTTGGATGCAACAGTCGTGCTGTCACGCGACATTGCTTCACTGGGTATTTATCCGGCGGTGGATCCGCTGGACTCCACCTCGCGACAGCTTGATCCATTGGTGATTGGCCAGGAGCACTATCAAGTGGCTCGTGGCGTACAGACCATTCTCCAGCGCTATAAAGAACTCAAGGATATCATTGCAATTCTGGGTATGGATGAACTGTCCGAAGATGACAAGTTGGCAGTAAGTAGGGCACGTAAAATTGAGCGTTTCTTCTCCCAGCCCTGTACGGTGGCAGAGGTGTTTACTGGTACACCGGGTAAATATGTCTCGCTGAAAGAAACGATCAGCAGTTTCAAGGCAATTCTTGATGGCGCCTATGATGACGTACCAGAACAGGCCTTCTACATGGTAGGCGGTATTGAGGATGTCGTTGAAAAAGCTAAAACCCTGAAGGGCTAAGCAGGTAAACAGAGAACCATTATGGCAAGAACCTTTCATTGTGATATCGCCAGTGCCGAAGACAGAATTTACTCCGGCGAGGTAGAGTCATTGACCGCAGCCGGCAGTCTGGGCGACCTGGGTATTTATCCGGGCCATGCCCCTTTGCTGACAGCACTCATTCCTGGCCCGGTACGGGTTGTCAAGGATGGCGGAGAAGAGGAAATTTTTTATGTCTCCGGGGGCTTTCTGGAAGTTCAGCCAGGGACGGTCAATATTCTTGCTGACACAGCAATCCGTGCCCACGATGTTGATGAGGCAACGGCGGAAAAAGCCCGTCAGGAAGCCGAAGCGGCCATCGCCAACCAGGATGCTGAATTTGAGTACTCGAGAGCTGCCGCACAGCTTGCCGAAGCTGCAGCCCAGATCAGGACCTTGCAGCAGTTACGTAAAAAAATCGGATCCTAGGAAGCAGTTTAAAAAGCACATCAGCAAAATCACAAAAGGTAGCGTTAGCTGCCTTTTTTTTTGCTATTCTTATGGGCTTCGAAATGAGTGTGGAATAAAGCATGGCAAGTTCCCTGAATGTGGTCATCCTGGCTGCCGGTAAAGGTACGAGGATGTATTCTGACACACCAAAAGTTTTGCATGAGCTGGCAGGTATTAGCCTGGTTGAACATGTGATAAACACGGCTGAACAGCTGGAGCCTGAAAATATTACCCTGGTTATTGGTCATCAAGCCGAGCGCATCCAGGAAAGTCTTGCCCATCGTGCACTGCAGTTTGCTATTCAACGTGAACAGAAAGGAACGGCACACGCTGTTGAGCAGGCGCTGCCTGCGCTCAATGAACAAGCAATTGCGCTGGTGCTTTATGGTGATGTGCCATTGATTCGCAAGGCGAGCCTGAAGTCCTTGCTGGAAATGACAGGTGAAAAAGCCATGGCAGTGTTGACCTGCGTGGTAGCCGATCCAGCTGGTTTGGGTCGGATTATCAGAGACGCCAGCGGAAATATCTCAGCCATTGTGGAAGAAAAGGATGCCAGTGCTGAGCAAAAGCAAATTTCAGAAATCAACACGGGCATCATGGCATTCCCTGTTATGAAGCTGAAACAGTGGCTACCACAGATCAAGGCCAACAATTCGCAGAAAGAATTTTATCTGACGGATATCATCAAGCTGGCAATTGCTGATGGGTGTAAAGTCAATACGGTGAACTGTGCAAATGAAGTTGAAGCCAGTGGCATAAATAACATGTTACAACTGGCAACTCTGGAAAGACATTTTCAAAAGGAACAGAACAAGGGCTTTATGCTTCAGGGCTTGAAACTGCTGGACCCTGACCGTTTTGATTGCCGGGGAGCGCTGAGTTTTGAGCAGGATGTTCAGATCGATATCAATGTTATTGTTGAAGGGACAGTCAAGATTGGGAAAGCGTGCAGAATAGGCCCGAACTGCTTTCTGAAAAACTGTGAAATAGAGGCTGGCTCAGTAATTGAAGCAAACTGCGTCATTGAGGATGCGTATATAGGAAAATCATGTAGCATTGGCCCATTCGCAAGGATTCGCCCAGGAACAAGACTTGCTGATGAAGCCAAAATTGGCAATTTTGTGGAAACCAAAAAAGCTCTGATAGGTAAGGGTAGCAAGGTCAATCATCTCAGTTACATCGGAGATGCGGAGATGGGAGAAGGGGTGAATGTCGGCGCCGGTACGATTACCTGTAACTATGACGGGGTAAACAAATTCAAAACCATTATCGGAAATCAGGTCTTTATCGGTTCCAATACTGCCCTGGTTGCACCAGTGACTGTTGCTGATGGTGCCACCATCGGCGCGGGTTCTACCATCACCAAAAACGTCGAAAGCAAGCAGCTGGCATTGAGCAGAAGCAAACAAAGCAACATTGATGGCTGGCAAAGGCCACGTAAGAAATAACAGGAATCAGTAATTATGTGTGGAATTGTCGGCGCTATTGGTCAGCGAAAAGTCAGTGATATTCTACTGGAGGGACTGAGGCGCCTTGAATATCGGGGTTATGATTCAGCAGGACTGGCGGTCGTTGATAAAAAGCGCGGCAATATTGAATGCATTAAAACAGTCGGCAAAGTGTCAACCCTGCAGGAAGCCGTTGATAAAACTCCTCCAAAAGGCACGCTGGGTATTGCGCATACCCGGTGGGCAACACACGGAAAACCCACTGAGATAAATGCACACCCGCATTGTTCCCATGATACCCTTGCGCTGGTTCATAACGGCATCATTGAGAATTATCTGGTTTTAAAACAGCAACTGATGGATCAGGGTTATGAGTTTTTAACGGAAACCGACACAGAAGTTATTGTTCATCTTATTCATGCCGAATTGAAACAATCGTCTCTGGATCTAACGCAGGCAGTAAAAAATGTAGTGGCTAAACTGGAGGGGGCATACGGTCTGGCGGTCATCAGCAAGGAAACTCCTGACCGGATAGTGGTTGCTCGCAGTGGCAGTCCACTGGTTATTGGCGTGGGGATTGGTGAAAATTTCATTGCCTCGGATGCGTCTGCACTTGGGCAGGTCACAGACCGGTTTATTTACCTTGAGGAAGGCGATATTGCCGAGGTTACCAATAAGAAAGTAAGCATCTGGAATCAGGGGGAAGAAGTCAAACGTAACATCGTGCGTCTAAGTGAAGAAATGGCCGATACCTCCAAAGGGGCATTTCGGCATTTCATGCTGAAGGAAATTTTTGAGCAGCCCAATGTCATCAGAAATACACTGGCAGGAAAGCTAAGCCGTACCCATGTGCTGGAAGAAGTCTTTGGGGTAGATGCCCAGGAAGTTTTCACCAGGACTGAACGTGTCCAGATCGTTGCTTGCGGTACCAGTTATCACGCCGGCATGATTGCAAAATTCTGGTTTGAAAACATTGCGCGTATGCCCTGTTCCGTTGATATTGCCAGTGAGTACCGCTACCGCAATATCATCGTGCCCGAGAATTGCCTGTTCGTGACCATTTCGCAATCGGGTGAAACAGCAGATACTCTGGCAGCGCTGCGATTCGCGAATGAATCGGATTATCTTGGTACCCTGGTGATATGCAATGTGCCCAACAGCT
>CAZKJY010000200.1:0-4449 GCA_964553165.1 uncultured Enterobacteriaceae bacterium | reverse complement strand
CAGCCAACAAGCCCAAACCCAGAATGCAGGAACGCCAGCGCAGCGAAAACCCGAATCCAGAAACTGCTGCAGAAAAAAGCCCCCAGGCTGGCGGCAATCAGGATGATAGCGGACAGACAGGCCGTGCATCTGAGTCAGCAGCCAGTGCTGGAGCGAATCAGCCGGCAGTTGAAACACCAACACCGGCGCCAGCTGCCCAGACTGAAAACGTCAAGGCGCCTGAAAGCAGAGAGACCCCCGCTGCGGCCCCGGCACCTGCACCTGCTCCGGTGAAACCGCATGAGAGCGAAAAAGCCGCAGCACCTGTGCCTGCATCCGCGCCCGAACAGGCCTCGCCTGCTGCCAGTAACAGTGGACCTCAGGAACCGCGACGGGCCCCGAATGACCCACGCAACAGAATGCGTCAGGCGGCTGCCCAGCAGAATACCGAGTCCTCCAGTCAGGCACCGGAAACGGCCCAGACCCAAGAAAACTGAAGCAGCAGCGTAAAGTCGCGGGCAACTGACCCATACGGACACAATTTGTAATACACTTTGTGTCCATGCCCGCGTCTACCCTTGATTCAGACAGCCTCCTTGAACTGCTTCAATGCGGTGCTGTCATCCTCACCCCGAATCACCGCACAGCTGTTCAGGCCCATGAGCTCTGTGGCCAGGCACTCAAATCCAAACAAGGGCAGCCGGTAGCAGCAAGCCCGGCCATCTATCCAATCGATATCTGGCTGAGGCAGTGTTTTCAGACCCTGATGGAGCTGGATCCTGACTGTGAGCCGCTCAGCATCCTGGACAGCCGCCAGGAGCTGGCTCTCTGGAAAACCCTGATCCGCGACAGTTCGGTAAAAAATCCGCTACTGAACCTGCAGAATGCTGCCGCGCAGGTACTCGAGGCCTATCGCCTGAGCCTGCAATGGCAAATCCCGCTGGAAGAATTTGCTCCCTTTCAGGGCAGACGCCACGAACAGGTGGATGACTGCAGCGCCTTTCTTGAGTGGTCATCACGCTATCAGCAGCGCTGCCAGCAACTGGGTCTGTGCAGTTTTGCCGAATTGCTGCAGAGTCTGCTCGGCAGACTGAGCCGGACATCAGCCGGGCTACCAGGCCATATTATTGCGCTTGGCTTTTCTGACCCGCCACCGCTGTACCAGAGCCTGTTCAGACAGTTAGAGACTCAATGCCAGTTGGAATTCATGCAATGGCAACAACACAGTCCACGCGTCAGCAAATATTCCCATGCCAGCACAGCCGATGAAATTAGAGCCAGCGCACAATGGTCCCGCGACATCCTCAACGAGAATCCGCAGGCCAGAATCGGCATCATCTGCAATGAGTTACAACAGGAACTGTCCTCCCTGAAACGGATTTTCAGCGACGTTTATACTGACAAGGCTACCTTCCGGAAAACCTGTTTCATTCAGAGTGATGTCAATGTCTGCGAGGATATCCCGGCGCTGAAACAGATTCCGCGCCTGCTGGCACTCAACCTGCGTGAGCTGCCGACACTGGAGTACTGTTTGCTGCTGCGTTCTCCCTTGCTGATCGCTGCTGACACAGAATCACCCGCCAGAGCCTCCATGGAGCGGCGTTTGCGTGAACGGGGTGAAGCCCTGGTACGCTGTGCCGATTGCCGCTTCAGTCTCGGGCAGGCAGACAAGCCCTGGCACAGCCCGCTGCTGCATAAAGCCCTGCAGGATTGCGAAGCCCTTAATCGCCAGCAGCAAAAGTATCAGTCCCTGACGGTGTGGGCCGAGCTGTTCGATCAGCAGCTCGGCATGCTGCTATGGCCCGAAACAGCATCAGACCCGCATAAAGCTTTGCTGCGCGCCTACTGCAGCCAGGCATTCCGACAGTTAAAACAGCTGGATTTCATTGTCGGCACTGTCGCCATTCGGGAGGCCCTGAGTCTGCTTGAACAGGCGCTGCTGGGTTTGTCCAACAAGGCGCATCGACAGGAAGCCCCCGTGCAGATTCTTACTGCGCAGGATGCTGAAGGTCTGCAGTTTACGCATCTCTGGTTCATGGGCCTGTCGGATACCCAGTGGCCTGCAAAACACCATGGCAATCCGTTCATTCCCTACCCGCTGCAAAAACGTTATGGCTTGCCCAACAGCAGTGCCCAGCAGCTTTACCAGCAGGCACTGCAAACTATGCAGAACATGCTGGCCAATACCAGCAGCGAACTGGTCTTCAGTTTTCCACGTAACAGTGAATTCGGTGAACAGTCTGCTTCTGCCCTGATGACTGAACTGGCCCCTGCTGCAGACATTCAGGCTGTCGAAAACAGGACACTCAGCACCCACCTGCGCAGCAACAGTGTGCAGTGCTTTGAGGATGCTCAGAGCACGGACAAACTGGATACCTACCTTGATAGCAGCCTGCTCAGCCTGAATCCGCAAGAAAGACCACACGGCGGCGTTGCGCTGATTCAGGACCAGGCCGAATGTCCCTTTCGCGCCTTTGCCCTGCACCGCCTGGACAGCAAAGAATTGCCTGCAGTCTCTTACGGTATTCCCGCCCGGGATCTGGGCAGCATGCTGCACCGGGTACTGGAAAAACTCTGGCAGCACTTACTCAACTCAAACGCCCTGCACCACTTAACAGCAGAACAGCAGACTGGCATCGTCCACGCGGCTGTCGATACCGGCCTGTCCTATCTCGCCAGAAAACATCCGCAGCTGATGCAGGCCCGCTACATCGAACTGGAACGTCAGCGTCTGAACCGGTTGATCACACGCTGGCTGGAAGAAGAAAGCAAGCGTGCCCCCTTCACGGTCATCGCCCATGAAACCGAAGTCAGCTGGCAGCATAAGGGCCTGTCCCTGAAATTCCGCATCGACCGCATTGATGAAAGCATGAGCGACAATGAAACAGCCTATGTGTTGATCGACTACAAAAGCGGCAGTACCAACAGCCTTGCCTGGGATGACGAACGGCCTTCCGCGCCACAGCTTCTGCTGTACAACGAAGCCCTTTTACAACAGGGGCAATACCAGCCGGTGAAGGCCCTGCTCTATGCCCAGGTCAATATCGACAAACTGCAGTATCGCGGCATCAGTGCCGATGCTGAGACCTACCCGAAGACCTCGATAACGGACCAGAAAAAGCTGTCTGCCGCGTTCACCTGGCAGCAACTGCAAGCGCACTGGCAGCAAAGCCTGCAGGCCATGGCGGATGAATTTCTTGCCGGCTATTGCGCCGTACAGCCAAAAAGTCCGGGCTCCTGTCAGTACTGTCACCTGGACGCCTTCTGCCGTATCCAGGAAAAGATCGGTGACGATGAACTCCAGTCTGAGGTGATTGATGACTGAGGCGCCGATAATCGACGCGAAAGAAAGAGACCTGTCACTGGATGTCAGCCGTTCCTTTTGTGTGCAGGCGCCTGCCGGTTCAGGAAAAACCGAGCTATTGACCCAGCGCCTGCTCAAACTGCTGCTAATCTGCGAAGAACCGGAAGAAATTCTCGCCTTTACCTTTACCCGCAAAGCGGCCTTTGAAATGCGTCAGCGTCTGCTAAGAAGTCTGCAGCAGCCCGAATCGGACAAGTTGACACCACAGACACGCGAACTGGCACAACAGGTCCTGCAGCGTGACCGGGAAAAACAGTGGCATCTGCAACGCAATCCGCAGCGCCTGCAGATCAGCACCATCGATGCCTTCAATGCCTCCCTGTGTGCACAGCTGCCGGTGGTCAGTGGACTCGGTGGCCGCGTGGAAGTGGTTGAACCGGCAGAACTGCTCTATCGCGATGCCGTCGCCGAACTTTTCACCCGCCTGGAAAGCAGTGAAGGCATCGCCGAAGACCTCGCACACTTTCTGCAACATCTGGACAACAATCTCGGACGTGCCCAGGATCTGCTGGTCTCACTGCTGGCCAAACGTGATCAATGGCTCTCCCACATGCTGGGCATGTACCGGCGCGGGGATTTGCGTGAAGAGCTGACAGAAAATCTGCAGGCGGTTATTCAGGAGAGTCTCGAAGCTGCTGCCACGGCACTCTCACCCTACACAACACGACTCATGCCATTGATTGCATTTGCTGCCAGCAGGCTGGCAGAGCGTGGTGATGATTCCCTCGCGCAGTTTGACTGGCAACATGGGCTGCCTGCCTGCGAGCTTTCCCAGCAGACAAGCTGGAGCGCCCTGGCCAATTTTTTACTGACCAAAAGCGGCGAGCTGCGCAAACCGGCCGGAGTTACCGTCAAAAATGGATTCCCTGCCAAAGGCGATGGCAAAGATGCCGCAGAAAAAAAGTTATTTGATGAGCGCAAAGCGGCCTTCAAGGCACTGCTGGAGGAACTGGCACAGGCACCCGACCAGGTCAGTAATATCCAGAGGCTGCAGATACTTCCTGCTGCTCACTATGACGAGAAGGAATGGGATTTTCTGCAGGCGCTGGGGAATGTGCTGATCCATCTGGTCACTGAACTGAATACCCGGCTGCAGCAGGAAAACA
>CAZKJY010000199.1:0-4457 GCA_964553165.1 uncultured Enterobacteriaceae bacterium | reverse complement strand
AGGGGTTTAATTGCCCAGCGTCTGGATATAGGCGGCGACATTGCGAATGGCTTCTTCGGTGGTCAGAATCTGTGCCATCGGTGCCATCTGCTGGCCATAAATGTCACGGCTGTCTGCGCCACGCACGCCATTCTTGAAGTTCTGCAGCTGGCGAACGGTATACCAGGCCTGCTGACCGGCAATTTTTGGTGCGTTAAGTGCTTCCAGACCTTCGCCATTGGGGCCATGACAGGCTGCACAGGTGCCATATAAAACACGACCGGCCTCTACATCCTGAGCGCTGGCGTTAAGTGAAAACGTGGATAAACAAACGCTGGCAAGCAGCAGTAATTTTAATTTCATCGTGTACTCCTGAATCATAGAAAGGCAAGCGCTTCATCAATGCAGGGGAGGAAGCCTTGGTTGCGCGCATTGTAGCAAAGTTTGGGCTGTCAAAGTCAGTCTTAACTGCGTAATATGTGCAGTTTTTCAGCCGCCCTCCGAGTGTTGATTTCAAGGGCTGATTGCACGGACAGGAACAGGCAATATGACCATAAAATCTGACAAGTGGATTCGCCGGATGGTGGAGCAGACCGGAATGATTGATCCATTCGAACCCGGCCAGGTGCGGGAAATATCCGGTCAACGGGTGATTTCCTATGGCACTTCAAGCTATGGCTATGATGTGCGATGTGCCACTGAATTCAAAATTTTCACCAATGTGCATACTACCAATGTCGTCGACCCCAAAAATTTTGATGAAACAAGTTTTGTCAGTATCGATGAAAAAGTCTGTATCATCCCCCCGAATTCGTTTGCCCTCGCCCGAACCGTGGAATATTTTCGCATTCCATCCAATGTGCTGACCGTGTGTCTGGGCAAATCCACCTATGCTCGTTGCGGCATCATCGTCAACGTGACCCCCCTGGAACCGGAGTGGGAAGGACACGTAACCCTAGAGTTTTCGAATACCACTCCCTTGCCGGCAAAAATCTATGCCAACGAAGGGGTTGCCCAGATGCTGTTTTATGAGTCGGATGAACAGTGTGAGACGACCTACAAGGACAGGAATGGGAAATATATGAAACAGACCGGGGTGACTCCGCCCCGGTCTTAGCTGTTGCGCTTGTAAATACGTTGTTGAAAGAGTTATTTAATTTGGTCACATACTGTTTTGTATGTTCCCGCATTAAATAACTCTTTCGCCTCGTCTTTACTACGCTCACGACGCTAAGACAATCTATCCAATCACTGTAGAGTTGAATTATTAGATAAGGGCCTCGAACTTGCTGCGCTCATGACGCCACTGTCAGCCCATGTCAATTTGAAAAAACAAAATTATTTAAATGAAATTCAGGTATCTAAAAAACTCGGATTTCCTTTTTTATTTCATAAGATTACGAGAGCACCAGTGGTTATAATGGGGCGATGAAAGCAGGGGTAGGTGGTTCATCCACAATGCTGCAGGTAAAAAACTTATTCTGTGAACGTGATGAGCGGGTGCTGTTTCAGCAGCTGAGTTTTACTGTGGCTGAAGGGGAAATCTGGCAGATTGAAGGCTCCAATGGCAGTGGTAAAACCACGCTGCTCAGAATTCTCTGTGGCCTGAATGATGAATACAGCGGCGAAATCCTCTGGCGCGGGGAAGCAATCCGTCAGGTGCGTCAGGATTTTAAACAGGCACTGTTTTATCTCGGGCACCAGCCGGCCATCAATAAAACCCTGACCCCCCGGGAGAACCTGAACTGGTTTTGTGCCTCAAGGGGACTGGATAGCCGCGATCAGATTAAAGCGGCTCTCAATAGCTTCAATCTCTATGGCTATGATGATGTCCCGTGTTATCAGCTATCGGCGGGACAGCAACGCCGGGTGAGTCTGGCGCGCATGAAATTAAGTGATGCCTCTTTGTGGATTGTCGATGAACCCTTTACCGCCCTGGATAAACAGGGTGTCGAAGAACTGGAAGCATTTTTTGCCGACCACGCCAGGGATGGTGGAACGGTCATCCTGACGACACATCATCGGCTCCAGATCCAGCAGCCGGTTCAGAACATCAATCTGGATGCGCTGGCAGGGCTGACTGAATGAACATTATTCTGGCAACAATCCGGCGCGAGTTGCTGATCGCCTTCCGCAGCCCGGGGGATATCATCAACCCGCTGATGTTTTTTGTGATCGCAGTGACCCTGTTTCCACTTGGTGCAGGTTCGGATACCGCCTTTCTCAGCCAGATTGCCAGCGGCGTGATTTGGGTTACTGCCTTGCTGGCAGTCATGTTGTCCATGGATTCCCTGTTTCGTGCAGATTATGAGGACGGTTCGCTGGAGCAGTTGTTATTGAGCCCGCAGACCCTATATTTCATAGTACTGGCCAAAGTTGGCAGTCACTGGCTGGTCTCGGGTCTGCCTATTGTGATTCTGGCGCCCGTATTGGCCAGCATGCTGGCATTGCCTGAACAGGCACTGTTACCCCTGATCGCTGGTCTACTGATCGGAACCCCGATACTGACCCTGATCGGCGCTGTTGGCATGGCCCTGACGGTGGGACTTTCACGCAGTGGTTTACTGCTTGCTGTGTTAGTATTACCCCTGTATGTGCCGGTGCTCGTGTTTGGAACCGGGCTGGTCAGCACCGCCCTGGGCGGGCTGGGAATTTCCGGATTACTGGCGTTGCTGGGCGCCATGCTGGCGCTTGCTGTCAGTCTCGCCCCGCTGGCGATTATCGCGGCGCTAAGAATAAGTGTGAGTTAATAAATATAATGTGGCAATGGCTATTTAAACTAGGATCTCCCAGATGGTTTTACACCATGACAGGGCAGTTCATGCCCTGGCTGGTGGGTATCACCATATTTCTGCTGGGCGTTGGTCTGGTCTGGGGGCTGGCATTCACGCCACCGGATTACCAGATGGGCGAAAATTACCGGATTGCCTATATCCATGTGCCCTCGGCTTCCATCGCCATGGGCTGTTATTACATGATGGCCTGTATGGCTGCAGCCTTCCTGATCTGGCGGATCAAAATGGCTGACATGGTTGCCAAAGCCTGTGCGCCGGTAGGGATGACTTTCACTGCCGCCGCTCTGTTTACCGGTTCTGTCTGGGGAATTCCCACCTGGGGAACCTGGTGGATCTGGGATGCCAGGCTGACCTCCACGCTGATCATGCTATTTTTATTCATCGGCGTGATGGCGCTGCGTTCAGCCTATGATTCCACCGATGCCGGCGCGCGGGCCAGTGCAGTCCTGACCCTGGTCGGGGTGGTCAATGTCCCGATTATCAAGTACTCGGTAGAGTGGTGGAATACCCTGCATCAGGGAGCCAGTAACCTGTCTCTCAGCAATACCTCAGCCAATCCGCCGGAAGTCTGGTTGCCGGCATTTTTTGTTGGTTTCGGTCTGTTTGGATTTTTCCTGATCAGCATTATTTTACGTACCCGTAATGAGATTCTGATCCGTGAGCGCAGAACAGACTGGGTAGGCGCCATTCTTGGACAGAGTGAGGGCTAGGCAGGCATGGGGAGTTTTGGCAGCTTCAGTGAGTTTCTGTCCATGGGCGGCTATGCGGTCTATGTCTGGTCAGCCTATGCATTTTTTGCTGTCGTCCTGGTATTTAATATCTGGCAGCCGGTCACAGCACGAAAGAAATATTTAAAGCAGCAGCTTAAACGCGAGCAGGTGCAGCAGGAAAGAGCCCAGGCTCAGCAAAAACAGGAGGAGATTCGCAATGGCAGTGCAACGTAAGCAACGCATGATGATCGTCAGCTTCATCGTGCTGGGTTCAGCGGTGGCAGTTGCTCTGGTCCTGTATGCCCTCAACCAGGGAATCAATGTGTTCTATACCCCGACTGAAGTTTCCCAGGGCGCCGTTCCCAGTGGCCAGAATTTTCGAATTGGTGGCATGGTGAAAACCGGCAGTCTGCGATCTGGCGAGCTAGATGGCACCCGTATTGAGTTTCTGGCGACAGACTGTCTGGTGGATATTCCGGTAGCCTACACCGGCGTGCTGCCGGACCTGTTCCGTGAAGGGCAGGGGGTTGTTGCCGATGGCTATCTTGATGCCGAGGGTATCTTTCAGGCCAGACAGATTCTTGCCAAACATGATGAAAATTACATGCCGGCTGAATCGGTAGCCGCCATGGCCGCATCAGGAGCGACCTGTGATCCCTGAGCTTGGAAACTTTTCACTGATACTGGCCTTCACGCTTGCATGCCTGATGGCGATTATTCCCATGGCTGGTGCCGTGAGAAACAACCAGTTATGGATGGAACTGGCGAGACCACTGAGTTCGGGTATCTGGGTTTTCATGCTGCTGAGTTTTGCCTGTCTTGCCTATGCCTTTCTGAATGATGACTTCTCGGTCAATTATGTGGCTAACAACTCCAATTCCCTGCTGCCGACACGTTACAAATTTACCGGTGTCTGGGGCGGGCATGAAGGCTCACTGCTGCTGTGGGTCCTGATTCTGGCCACCTGGTCCTA
>CAZKJY010000198.1:0-4465 GCA_964553165.1 uncultured Enterobacteriaceae bacterium | reverse complement strand
GTTCGGTCTCCATGATTCGTGCCTTTGGTCTAGCTTGTGTTTCGTTATGTCGTCTGGATTAAATACTGGTTACCACGGCCATAATAATACTTGCCAGCATGGATTGCCCACTGGTGCTGTCAATAAACTCACCCTGTCCGTTTTCAGCAAGTCGCTGCAGGTAGGCTTCAGCGTCATCAAAGCCGACCATCACGGTTGATACAAACTGTTCGGCGGTCGTGCTGGCACTGAAATTCTGCGCCGTGGTAAAGGTGTCGTTAAAACGTTCCGGATAGGCGGTGGCGTCGGTGATGACAATGATATAGCGGCGTTGACTTTGTGGCCGCCAGTTCATGACAACTGCCTGTTCCAGCGCGGCAGCCAGGGCTTCGGGATTGTCAGGATTGGAGCCACCGCCCAGGCCCATGTTGGTATCCAGGCTGTTGATGTAAGACTCAATCTGCGTCAGATTGCTGGTGGGGTAGATCTGCTGGAAACTGATCGGATTGTCCCAGTAGCGATCGCCATAGGCGACAATGCCGATCCCCGCAGAAGGTGAGAGGCGGTCAAGGACGGTAATCAGATCCGCAATTTGCTGTTTCATCTGGGCAATGTAATCACCCATGCTGCCGGACACATCCAGACAGATGACAATATCCAGATCAGGAATACGGATGCGTGCCAGCTCACTGGACAGTTCATTCGCCTGTTGCTGTGCCTGGGAGAGTTCACTCTGAGCCTGGCTCAATTGATCCTGGGCCTGTTCCAGATCCTGCTGGGCCTGCTCCAGGGCTTCGGCCACTTCAGCGACCAGTTCAGGAGAGTCCCCGGTGTTGGGGAAAAAAGGCAGGGCGGCAATCGTCAGCAGCATGAACGCACCCAGCGCCGACGCAAACAGGTCGAGTGCTGACATGCTGAAGATATTGATTTCGCGTGAGCGAATTTTCACGCCTGATTCTCCAGCAGGTTCACCTGATAGGAAAGGGTGCCGATTTTCAGGGTATCCCCGGCGCGCAATTCCTGTGGCCGTCCCTGCACAAGCGTTGAATTATTAATACTGGTGCCATTGGCGCTGCCCAGATCGTCGACAAAGATTTTACCGTCACGGATAAGCAGGTGAAGATGACGCCGGGAAACGGTTTCCTGATTCAGCACGTAGTCAGCATGTTGCGCTGAGCGGCCAATGATCTGGCCGTTTTCAGAACGTATCAGTGCCTTGCCATTGATCTTCAGACGCGACTCGCTGCCACTGGCATCGGTGCCGATCAGTACGATATCCGGAAATTCAGCCGAGGCCTTCTGCAGTTCTGCCTCAACTTTTTCGGTTTTCTGTTTGGCCTGTTTGATGTTTTCTTCGGCTTCCTCCTGGGTCGCTCTGCGTTTTTTCACCTGCACAGCAACGAAGCCAAACAGGGCGATCAGGACGACACCAAAACCACCCCACTGATAGAGCCGATTGCGCTCAGCGACTTCCTGCTGACGACCGGCTTCCTGCAGCGCTTCTTCCTGCTCGCGGGTCTGCTGCTCCAGTTCCTGTTGACGGGCTTCAAGTTCAAGCTGGTTAGCCTGGGCCTGTTCAATGGCGGCAAGGGTGTCAGCCAGTTCTGCTTCACGCGCTGCCAGTTCATCCAGGCGGGCCTGATTTTCAGCTTCCAGTGCCGCCTGGGCTGCTTCAAGAGCATCGGCCTGTTCCTGTAGCCGGATACGATCTTCAAGCAGGAGATCCTGTTCCAGCAGCATATCCATCAGCTCTTCTTCCTGCTGACGAATCTTTTCTTCAGCCAGGCTCAGCAGCTCGGCTTCCGATAAACAGAAGTCAAAGGCTTCACTGTAATCAACATTATTAGCGTCAAGGAAATTGTAGAGTCGTGCCAGGGGAGCAATAAACGCGAAATCCTCATCCGGCCGCAGTCGGTTGGAAAGGACAGGGCTGTCATGCTGGCTGATGCCAATGACTTCATTGCAGTTGTTCAGCACGGCTGCACCGTATTCGCCATCAAGTGCCAGGGCGGTATGTCGGGCCTGACTGAATTCGTCCGTCGGATCTGCCAGACCCAGCAATATCCCGTCGCGGTTTGCATCCAGCAGGGCCAGAGAAACGTTGCGACCGCTTTCGGGAAAGTCTGTGGCGAGCAAGGCAGGTGTTCCGCCAATACCGTTCACGGTCAGCAGGGCCAGTCCGGCATCCTGGTCAACAGCACGGATATTGGCCAGCAGGGAAGCGCCAGTCTGCAGGTTTTCAACGATCAGCTGATCGCCCTGGCTGACCAGATCGGCATTGGTCAGCACGGTATTTTCAGCAACCAGTGTCGCCAGGCCGGTCTGGATTTCCTGGGTATTGTTCAGGACCCTGAGGCGGAATGTGTCCTGCGAGAAGGTCGGTGTCAGGTTGGTTTCCCAGCTATTTTCCGGGTATTCGGTAATGGCGAGAATGGCATCGCTGAAGATGTCTGACTCAGAAAAGGTGCCGACCCAGATATTGTATTCACCTGACAGCGGTGCATCGAAATAATAGCCGGCGGCAAAATCGATCAAGTTGTCGTTGTCGTCATTGCAAAACATTCTGCCATCGGGGGACGAGATGATCAGCGTCGTATCCACATCCGCATTGACATAAATGCCCAGTCCACTGAAGCCAGCTTCATAGTTCAGTCTGTAATCAGGTGCCTCTGAGACATAGCCACAGTTTTCAAAATCTATCTGTCCGACGTAGATATCACCACCAGCAGACAGTTCAAGCAGTTCCGGATCGGGTAAAAATCCCGAGACCAGATCAACGGTCCCGTAGTTTGGTGGCAGTGACGCATCCTGGGCAAGCGCGCTGGCGCTCAAGAGCAGTAAACCAAAAGATAATCCCAGTGACTGGCAAGGTTTCAAAGGCATAAAGTTATTCCTGATTTTCAAGGTCCGCCTGTTCTGTCTGTAAGGGTTTGATGGTTTGGCTATCATCTGTTTTTTTCTGCACCGTGGCGATATCAGCCTGGGCATCAAGTATGCGCACCACATTGACGGTGGAATTGTCCTGCGAGGGTCGATTATGGGCTTTTACTTTTTCCAGAATGGCGGTTACCAGATCCTCCGCCTGCAGTTCCGGATTGTTGCTTGCTTCAGCGAGCAGCGACTGCAGTTCATCAATGCTGCAGGTTTCGACACCGTCACTGGCCAGAATCAGGATATCACCGGATTTGAGTGGCACAGCCTCTTCCGGGGCGTCCACCATCTTGATGTCCCTGCCCAGCACGGCTTCAAGTAACTGACTGCGCTCCGGAGAGCTGGCAGCTTCTTCAGCCGTGATAATGCCTTCTTCTACCTGTTTGGCCAGAACGCTGGCCATGGAATGATTTTCGTTGAGACGGACAAGTTCGCCTTGCCGGAATAGCCACAGTGGGCTGTCTCCGATACTGATCCACTGCGCTGAACTGCCGTCAAAAACCAGGGCCAGAAAGGTAGACCCCATGCCATCGAGCTCCGGGGAAGCGGAGATTTTTTCATAGATGGCAAGATTGGCTGCACTTACAGCATCAATGAAACGCTGTTTGATGTCGGTCTGATCTGACTCGACAAAGTGTTGACGGAACGTCTGTACAACCAGTTCACTGGCTTCGTCGCCAGCAACATGACCGCCCATGCCATCGGCGAGAATATAGAGAGAGAAGCCGTTCGGCCAGTTGACGATGGCGGCACGGTCCTGCTGATAATCGCGGGTCCCAATGATCTGCCCCCAGGCCGAATCAGCCTGCAGATTGACAGTTTCACCCTCAGTTTCAGTCGACATCAACAGCCCTGTTCTTAGGCGTCATTCCAGCTGAAGTTTTCGCCACACAGCGGGACAAACAGCAGGGTTGTTTCACCCAGGGTGATGCGGCTGCCGGAACTGAGTTTTGCCGGGGCAAGCACCGGACTGTCATCCAGATAGGCGAGGTTGGTGCCATGCCCCTGCTGGATATAAAAGGTACGTCCCCGGGGGTCATAGGTCAGGGTTGCGTGATTGGCGCGGGAAATCTGCTCATCGCCGAAATCCAGCCTGACGCGCTCTGTTGTGCCGCGCCCGATGCTGTTCTGGCCATTACCCAGTTTGAGGTAATTGCCCTTGCCAGGACCATCAATAATCACCAGCCAGCCAACCACCGGGTCAGCCATGGCATCAACAGGGCCGGTATCTTCACTGGCATCTGTGTGGGGTTTTCGGCCACGGCTCATGCCACCGGCAATAACCGTTGCAGGATCATTGGGAGCAGAGACACTGCCAGACGCTGCGGGTTTGGCAGCACCACTGCTGTCTGCGATGACAGTGGCAGGTTCGTCGCCAAACAGACTGCTGGACTGTTTGGGATTGATTTCCGTGGGCCGGTCATTGCCAGCCGGGCTGCCGGTGTTATCAAACAGCGACGTCGGGGCATCACTGGCGGGGGATGATTTTTTGGCTTTTTCATGCATGACGGACGGTACATCTACCGGTACGCCGTCCGGGCCTCTTTTTACTGCC
>CAZKJY010000197.1:0-4477 GCA_964553165.1 uncultured Enterobacteriaceae bacterium | reverse complement strand
CACGGCAAAGGCTTCAATTTCAGGTAAGTACTCGTCTTTGACCACAGACTGGTCGAAATCAAAGCGCACCTGCAGTACCTGATGACGCTGGTCAGCATCCAGAATCACACAGCCAAATTCATCAACGGCCACATTCGGACTGGTGTTCGGACAGTCATCATTGCGATCAATCACGCCATCACCATCACTGTCCATATCCAGCTGAGCAACTTCAGGCGCAAAGGCAATGGGAGCAGTTCGGCTGCGTTGTCCACCCAGTTTTACACCCAGGCTGGCGCTCAGGGTCATGTCACGGTCAAGTGATCCGGTCGGTTCAATCATCATGGCTTCCAGCTTGCCCAGCCAGCGACTGCCAAAATGGTATTTGGTACCGACGCTCAGGTTCACCGTACTGCGGTTGAGTTTTGACAGGGCAGGACGGGTCACTGTTAAATCACCAACACCAACGCCGGCATAAGGCTGAAAGCCACGGATTGTGCCAAAATTGTAAATGGAGCCGGCATGGACAAAATCCACATCGGATTCCAGGTTGCTGTTATTCAGCCTGCTGTTCACATCCAGGTACTTCAGGCTAAAAGCCCAACGGTTGTAAACAGGGATTTCCAGGCTTAACTGATAACCCAGGTCATCCTGCTGACCTTTATCGTCATTGAAATAATAATTGACAGCGTCTGCGGTGACGATAACGGCGCTATCACTTTCCTGTGCCATCGCGGCACTAACAGAAAACATTAAACTCAGGGGTAATACACTTTTCAGCATCTTGCTGAAGTCGTGCGTTGTTTTCATACAATTTTTTTCCTCGAAAAAAATATCAATGACTAGGGATAAAGCGGCGCGTATTAGACGCTTTTTGTAGAAAAAAACAACAACTAAATATTGAACATAATCAGGGTGTTGTATGAGTCAAAAAGTTGCCTGTCCACAGTGGACATCAAAACCATGCGCCGTCCTGTTACGGCAGGCTGTCTGAAAGGTAATCAGTATAAATAGCCAGAATCCCTGATAGCCGGGGAAGCTGGCATTGGACTGCTGCATTGGTGGTTTCTCTGGCGCAAAAAAAAAGCCTGCAGGGCAGGCTTTTTTTTCCAGGCTCGATAGCTAGCGCTGTCTTTCGGCCTGTACCTGTACGGTCACTTCCGCTTCGATGCGACGGTTCTGGGCTTTGCCATTTGCCGTTGCATTGGAAGCAACGGGACGGCTTTCACCGTAACCAACGGCGGATAAGCGGCTGGCTGCAATCCCGTAGCGGTTGATCAGTTCCATCATCACAGCTCTTGCACGTCTTTCGGAAAGCGCCTGATTGTATTCCTCACTGCCGTCACTGTCGGTGTGTCCTTCGATCACAGCGCTGGTGTTGTTGTACTCTCTCAGGAAATCAGCAAAGGCGGCAATTTCATCCTGATACTGACTCTGGATTTCAGACATGTTGGTGGCGAAGAGCACGGCAAGGGTCTGTCGACGCTGGGACTCATCAAGAATCACGCAGCCTCTGTTATCGACAGCCAGATTCATGTTTGTTCCTGGACAGGCATCACGGGAATCCACCACGCCATCACGGTCGCTGTCGAGTTCACAACCTCGCGCATCAACGCTAACACCACGGGGAGTCCCGGCACAGGCATCGCGGTCGTCAAAGACGCCGTCACCATCGCTGTCGACAGGTGCCGGTGCTGCAGGCTGGGGAGGCGTTGACTGCGTCACCGCTGGTCCTGGCCTTGAAGCGCCTCCAAAGCGGTAACCAATACTGAATCCCAGCGCCCAGTCCTGGTTGTAGCTGTCGGTGGGTTCAATAAACATGGCTTCAATTTTTCCAACCCAGCTATCATCAAAGAAATAGCGGATACCTGCATTCAGCCCCAGCGTTGTCGGGTCAATGTCGGGCAGTACGGGTCTGGAAATATCAAGGTTTCCAATCCCAATGCCGAGGTAAGGCTGCCAGCCATTGATCCGGTCAAAATTGTATTTTGCCCCGACATGAAAGAAGTCCAGATCGCCTTCGCCAGGGGCGCCTGAAAGGTCACTGTCGAGTCCCCAGTACTGCACATCAAATGACCAGCGATCGACAAGTGGTGCTTCAAAGCCAAGCTGAAACCCGAGATCATCCTCCTGGTTTTTGTCATTGTTGAAGTAATAGCTGATAACGCCCACGTTAATGGTATAGGGCTTATCTGCCTCCTGGGCGGTGGAAGCAAATGGGATCAGCAGGCACAGCAGAAAACCTGTCAGGGATTTGATAAGCGGATGCGATATTTTCATTTCTCTCTCCAGTCGCCTAGGCGCTTTTGGTTCTGGTTCTGGGTGTCGCCGGTTTTGGCGCCGGGTTCACGTTGTAAACATGTACATCCCGCTGCGGGAATGGGATTGTCATGCCAGCCTGCTCCAGTGACAGCTTGATGACCTCCAGCAGGTCGGCGCGTACAGTCCAGTAATCCTCGGATTTCACCCAGGGGCGGACATTGATGTTGATACTGCTGTCAGCCATTTCAGCCATCGCAACAACAGGTTCCGGGTCTTTCAGGATTCTGGGATCAGCATCAATCAGGCCAAGGATGATGTCCCGGGCCTGACCAATATTGTCGTCATAGGAAATACCCACCACCAGATCAATGCGTCGTGTGCCCAGCGTATTCACGTTGACAATGGTGCCATTGATGATGGCCGAGTTTGGCACAATGATGCGCTGGTTGTCCGGGGAGTGCAGCAGGGTGCAAAACAGGCCGATTTCATCCACCACACCGCTGCTACCGGCGGCGTTGATAAAGTCGCCGATTTTGAAAGGGCGAAAAATAATGATCATGACACCGGCGGCAAAATTGCTCAGGGAGTCTTTCATGGCCAGGCCGACGGCCAGACCGGCCGCGCCGACAATGGCCAGCAGGGACGTGATATTGATACCGAGCTGGTCTAAGGCCGCCAGGGCAACGGCTATTAACAGGACCGTATAGGTCATGGTGGACAGGAAGTTCACCAGCATTTCATCCATGCCAGTCCTGCTGAGTGGTTTTTTCAGAAAGTCCGCAATGGAACGGGCCAGCATTTTGCCGATAAAAAAGATGGCTGCGGCGATAATGAGGCGCATGCCCCAGGGGAGTACATAATCGTTGATAATGCTGACGCCTTCTTCCATTGAGAATCTCCTGACTGTAATGATAATGACCTGAATTGATTTTATAGTGTCGTCAGTCTGATTACTATGCAGGGTGGCTGCATTCAACCGTCGAATGGGGAAGTAAATGGAAACGGTCATACTCATCATGACTGCGTTTTGTGCATCACTGTTAACCTTCTATTCCGGTTTTGGGCTCGGTACCCTGCTGATGCCAGTAGTCGCCATTTTCTTTCCCCTCCCGGTCGCCGTTGCCATGACGGCGGTAGTCCATTTTCTGAACAATATTTTTAAAGTGTTCCTGATCGGGGCCAGGGCAGATCGAAAGGTGGTGCTGGGTTTTGGCGTGCCGGCGCTGCTGGCTGCGCTGGTGGGAGCCTCACTGCTGGTGGCGCTGGCGGAACTTCCGGTCATCCTGAGTTATGAGCTTGCCGACCGTGAGGTCGAGGTCACATTCATCAAGATTGTGCTGGGCGGCCTGATACTGCTGTTTGCAATGCTGGAATTGAGCCCGCGTTTTGCGAGACTGAGTGTGGACAGCCGTTACCTGCCCCTGGGGGGACTCCTGAGCGGATTCTTCGGCGGCCTGTCTGGGCACCAGGGCGCGCTGCGCAGCATGTTCCTGATCAAATCCGGACTGGATAAGGAGTCTTATGTGGCAACGGCTATTGTGATTGCCGTGCTGGTCGACATCAGCCGTCTTGTCATTTACGGCAATACCCTGTTCGATCAGGTGAGGACCCTTGACTGGCAGCTGATTGGTCTGACCTGTGCCGCCGCTTTTGCCGGTGCCTGGCTGGGCAAAAAGCTGTTGAAAAAAGTGACTATAGACGCCATTCGTTTCCTGGTCGCCTGTTTGCTGCTGGTGGTCGGTACAGGTCTGATCAGCGGTTTGCTATAGGATGGCTTCGACGCCGGCAAGGTAGGCCATGACACTTTTCTGCAGTGCGTGAATATTATATCCGCCCTCCAGGGTGCTCAGCATTCGTGACTGGGCATGTTTTGTGGCGATTCCGGCCAGTTCTGCACCCAGCCACCGGTAAGTTGCTTCAGTAAGCTGAAGTGCCGCCAGTGGATCGGACTGATGGGCGTCAAAACCGGCCGAGACCAGTAACAGTTCCGGCTTGAAATCATCCAGCGCAGGCAGAACCAATTCGCTAAAGAGCTGTAGATACTCAGCATGGTTCGTGCCGGCGCGCAATGGCACATTGAGGATGTTGCCGGCAATATTTTCCGAAACGTCACCGGTGCCAGGATAAAACGGACTCTGGTGGGTCGACACATAAAACAGGCCGGACTTTCCCTTCACGATGTCCTGGGTGCCATTGCCGTGATGAACGTCAAAATCGACAATGGCAATCCGCGTCA
>CAZKJY010000196.1:0-4481 GCA_964553165.1 uncultured Enterobacteriaceae bacterium | reverse complement strand
CTTTCCACCTCGCCAACATGGCCGATGTCGATAATTTCGGGCTCCTGCATTTCTGCGGTCTGGCGGGACATCTTCAGTTTTCGGGCACGGATGAAACCGCCATCCTTGCCGGTCAGGCCGATGGCCTTGCCGCCGTTTTTGGTCAGCAGGGAAACAATTTCCTTGTTCACCAGCCCCCCCAGCACCATTTCGACAACGTCCATGGTGGCACTGTCAGTCACTCGCATGCCTTCGACAAAACTGGATTTGATATTGAGCTTTTCCAGCAGGGTACCAATTTGCGGTCCGCCCCCATGGACCACAATCGGGTTCATGCCAACCAGCTTCATCAGCACGATGTCACGGGCGAAACTGTTTTTCAGCGTTTCATCGGTCATGGCATTGCCACCATATTTGACAACGATGGTTTTCCCGGTGAAGCGCTGAATATAGGGCAAGGCTTCCGTCAGGACGGCAGCAATATTACTGGCAGCTTTAAGGTCTAGGGTCATGGTGAATCTCTACAACTAAGCGAATACTTACTATCAATTAATTTCCTGAATTATAAGGAAGTTAATCTGGCTTGCACAGGCTTGCGTGAATCCGGGACCCTAAAAATTGAGCGTCAGGCCTTCGGCAATCCGCGTCAGTTCCAGACGGAATTTTTGCTTGATGTTCTCAAGTTCAGTCGCATTGTCGGCTTCAAATCTGAGCACCAGGTTGGGCGTGGTGTTGGAAGCCCGGATCAGCCCCCAGCCTTTATCGAGGGTAACACGAAGCCCGTCAAGCCGGTTGATCACGGCATCTGCCATACGGAAATCTGCGGCTATATGCTTCATGAGGCTGAATTTTTCAGCTTCCGCCACAGGCACAAAGAGTTCCGGTGTGTGGGCGCTGCTGGGCAGGCTGTCGTGGATGGCATCAGCACTGCAGGCATTTTTATCCATCAATTCAAGAAAGCGTGCGGCGGCATACATGCCGTCATCAAAGCCAAACCAGCGATGCCGGAAAAAAAGATGCGATGAGTATTCGCCACCCAGCAGGGCGCCAGAGCTTTGCAGGGCTTTTTTGACATAGGAGTGCCCGCTTTTGCACATCAGTGGCTGCCCCTTGAGCTCACTGATGAGGCTGGCTAAATGGTGTGAGCTTTTAACGTCATAGACAACCGTTGCGCCGGGATGCTGCGGCAGAATGTCTTTCACGAATGCCATCAGCAGATGATCGGCATCAAAAATGTTGCCACTGCTGCTGACCAGAGCGACGCGGTCTCCATCACCATCAAAAGCAATGCCAAGGTCTGCCCCGGAGCTAAGAACCTGCTGCTGCAGATCAATCAGGTTTTCCGGTTTGGTCGGGTCAGGATGATGGTGGGGAAAGCTGCCATCAATGTCACAATAAAGCGGGATGACCTCACAACCGAGCCTGGTGAACAGTTCCGGCGCTACTATGCCGGTAATGGCATTGCCACAGTCAATGACCACCTTCCAGCCCTGCCGGAGTTTTATATCACCGAGGATGTGCCTGATATAGTCTGGCTTGATATCGTAATGAGAAACGGTGCCGAGGCCACGGTAAAATGCCTCGGAAAAAATCCTGTCCTTGAAAATGGTAATCTGGGCATCACTCAGAGACTGTTGTTTGAACACAACTTTCACGCCGTTGTATTCCTTAGGATTGTGACTACCCGTAATCATGACGCCGGAATGGCATGGCAGCGTGTGCGTGGCAAAATAAAGCAAGGGGGTCGGGATCTGCCCCAGTTCGATGACATCACAGCCGGTTTCCAGTATGCCGCGTTTTATCTGGCTGGCAAATTCAGGACTGGAGAGCCGGGCATCATAAGCCAGCAGCAAAGCTGATTCCTTTTTATAAAGCGCTTCGCTGCCGATGGCTTTACCCAGCCAGTACATCAGTTCGGGTGTCAGACCCTCTCCGACGATGCCCCGGATATCATAGGCGCGGAAGATCTCTTCAGGGAGGGCTGGCAGGTTCAAGTTCTGGACCTGGTCGAATACAGTTCACTGATCAGGGCGATCAGTTCTCTCGCCAGTTGGAGTTTGCTCATCTGCGGGAACTCCCTGGCATTTTCCGGCCAGTACACCGTGACGCTGGCATCGTCCTTCGAGAACGTTTCCGTGGCCTGGTTGGCAACGATCATGTCGAGATTTTTATCCCTGAGTTTTGCCAGGGCATACGCTTGAAGATTTTCGGTTTCTGCGGCGAAGCCGACACAGAAAGGCCTGTCTTTCTGCCCGGCGATGGCCGCCAGAATGTCAGGCGTTTTTTCCAGGTTCAGGGTCAGAGCAGCAGCAGATTTTTTAATTTTCTGTGCCTGAATCTGCGTCGGTCGATAATCGGCAACCGCCGCAACGCCGATAAAAATGTCGCAGGGGCCGTCCAGGCAGGCGGCATACATTTGCTCAGCACTTTCCACAGAAACCAGCGTTACCGATGGGGGGGCCTGCAAGGCAACCGGGCCACTGATGAGCGTCACATGGGCCCCTGCTTCCGCCGCCGCCTGGGCGATGGCATAGCCCATAAGGCCAGAGCTGTGATTGCTGATGTAACGCACCGGATCGATGGCCTCGCGGGTCGGGCCGGCGGTGATGCAGACGTTTACGCCGGCCAGGCTGCCCGGCTGAAAGAATGCTGCTGCGGCTTCACAGAGTTCTCCGGGTTCCAGCATACGACCGGGGCCGATATCTCCACAGGCCTGTTCGCCTGCTGCCGGGCCGAGCACATGAACCTGATTCTGCTGCAGGTGTCTGAGGTTATCCTGTGTGCTCTGTTTGGACCACATTTCCTGGTTCATGGCAGGGGCAATGGCCAGTGGAGATTTGCTGGCCAGACACAAGGTGCTAAGCAGGTCACTGGCTTCGCCGTGGGCCAGACGCGCCATAAAATTGGCACTGGCTGGCGCAACCAGTATCAGGTCTGCCCAGCGCGCCAGTTCTATGTGCCCCATGGCGGCTTCGGCCTCTTCATCCAGCAGGTCCCGGTGTACTTTATGCCCTGAGAGGGCCTGCAGGGTAAGCGGGGTGATAAATTCGCAGGCAGCAGCAGTCATGACGACCTGAACCTCGGCACCGGCTTTAATGAGCAGCCGGCATAACTCCGCACTTTTGTAAGCGGCTATACCACCGGTGATGCCAAGGATGATGTGCTTGTTGATCAGACTGAGCATGGGGAATCACGCCCCGGGGAGCGGTAAAAAAAGTGGTGGAAGCCTAGCAGCATGATCGGAAAGATTCAATTTTGCAAATCCGTCAAAGGAGCATAAACTCGGCATGACAAGCCTGATTTCTGTGATGTTCACTGGGAGTAGAAGCAGCATGCGACATTTCCGACACTATTTACCCTTGATACCCATGACGCTTGGCCTGAGCGTCCTGGTTGCCTGCAATCCCGCTGCAGAGGAACCCCCGCAAAATGCCGGGGCTGCGGCACAGCCCAGCCTAAACTATGAAGAGTTTAACACCAGTCTGACCATTCGGGATGTGATGAACACCCTGATTGATCCGAATGCTGACGTGGTCTGGGAGGCCGTGGGCTATGATGCCACGTTCGTTGATGGTGAAGTCATCATCACCGAAAGTCGCCCGGAAACCGATGAAGACTGGGCAGCCCTGCGGCTAAATGTAATTGCGATGATCGAAGGGGCCAATTCACTGATGATTCCGGGTCGTCAGGTAGCGCCGCTCGGCGCCACCACGGATTTTCCGGATTATGAGTACCTTCCCAATGAAGTTGAAGCCAGACTGCGGGAAGACAGGCAGTCCTGGATAGGCTTTGCACAGGCCTTTCAGCTGGCCAATCTCGAGGTCCTGGCAGCCATTGATGCCCGTGATCTGGAATCCTATGTGGAAGCAGGTGGCAGAGTCGATGATGCCTGTACGGCCTGCCACCAGCAGTACTGGTACCGTCCGGAGTTTCAGTAGGCCCCGCAACTGTCACTGGCAAGCGTCCGCAATTGCACTATAGTCATTAGTGTCCCCGATTACTTTGGGGCACCTTAACCCGGCGGGCATGCCGGCACGCATTCCAGGACAGTGCAATGGCAATCAGGGACTGGCCAACACAGGAAAGGCCGCGCGAAAAACTCCTGAATCGGGGAGCAGCATCCCTGTCGGATGCAGAATTACTGGCGATTTTTCTGCGCACAGGCATTCCAGGGTGTACCGCCCTGGACCTGGCACGTCGGCTTCTGCTCAAGTTTGAGTCGCTGCGCGGCATTCTGGCGCTGGATGCAGATCAGTTCTGCAGGGAGCCTGGCATGGGGCCGAGCAAATATGCCCAGTTACAGGCAATACTGGAATTGTCCCTCCGCCAGCAGCTGGAGACCCTCAGACGGGAAGATGCCCTGACCAGCGCAACCCTGAGCCGCGCCTACGTAAAAAGCAGTCTGCGAAACAGAAAACGTGAGGTCTTCCTTTGTCTGTTTCTGGATGCCCAGCACCGGGTTATTGCGCAGGAGGAGCTTTTTGAGGGCACCATTGATGGCG
>CAZKJY010000195.1:0-4486 GCA_964553165.1 uncultured Enterobacteriaceae bacterium | reverse complement strand
TCTCACTTCCACTACGTCTTGGTGGCTGGCTCTCTTTTCGCCCTGTTTGCTGGCGTCTACTACTGCCTGCCCAAATGGACCGGCAACATGTATGACGAAACCCTGGGCAAGCTGCATTTCTGGCTGTCATTCGTCGGCATTAACGTCCTCTTCTTCCCGCAGCATTTCGTTGGCCTGGCAGGCATGCCGCGCCGTATTCCGGATTATGCCCTGCAGTTTGCCGACTACAATATGATTTCCAGTATCGGTGCATTCCTGTTTGGCTTCTCACAGTTGCTGTTTGTGTTTATTGTGATCAAGTGTGTCCGTGGCGGCAAAAAAGCCACGACTGAGGTCTGGGAAGGGTCGCATGGTCTTGAGTGGACGGTTCCTTCTCCGGCCCCTTACCATACCTTTACCACCCCGCCGGCGTTGCCCGAGCGCGTACATTCCTGAGGTCTGGAAAAGAGCGTGAGCGAAAAGCAAACATCACAGCTGTCACAGAATCGGCGCCTTGGCTTCAAGCTGCTGCTCGGCGCTGTGGGCATGTTTGGTTTCGGCTTTGCGCTCGTCCCGCTGTACAACGTGTTCTGTGAAATTACCGGACTCAACGGTAAGACCGGCGGACAGGTTGTGTATGAGGCTGCTGAAGTCCGGGTCAATGAAGAGCGTCTGGTCACCATCCAGTTCCGCGCCACGAATAACGCGGGGATGCCCTGGCAGTTTGAACCGGAAACCCGGGAGATTCAGGTGCATCCTGGCGCCATGAACCAGGTTAATTTTTATGCCCGGAATCCGACTGGCTCGGCGATGGTGGCTCAGGCTGTACCCAGTATTTCGCCATTCCGGGCTGCAGACTACATGCACAAGACCGAATGTTTTTGTTTTAACCAGCAAACGCTGGCTGCAGGGGAAGAAATCCAGATGCCCCTGATGTTTTTTATCGACCAGGATATCCCCGAGGATGTGACAAAGCTGACCTTGTCCTACACCCTGTTTGATGTCACGGCGAGTTATCAGCAGGCGGCAAGCCTGTAAGTGTTAGTTATTTGATAAAGGTGGAAAGCTGTAATGGCAACTGAAAATATCAACAGCACGTATGAAACATATTATGTCCCGGAACAGAGTCGTTTTCCGATCTGGGCATCGCTGGGCCTGTTCCTTTTTGTGTTTGGCATGGGCAACACACTGAATGACATCGCAGCGGACAGAAGCGCTGGCGGCGCCGTCTTCATCACCCTGCTGGGCTTTGCCACGCTTGGCACCGTACTTTTCAACTGGTTTGCCACCAGTATTCGTGAGAACCATCAGGGCTTGCCAAGCGCCCAGCTGAAGCGTTCCTATGTTCTGGGCATGTACTGGTTTATCTTCTCTGAAGTCATGTTCTTCGCCGCATTTTTCGGTGCCCTGTTCTATGTCAGAACCTGGGCGGTGCCGTGGCTGGGCGGTGAAGGTGACAAAGGCATCGCCAACATGCTGTGGCCGGAATTTGAAGCCATCTGGCCGGTCGTTGCCAACCCCAATGAAGCCCTGTTTGAGAACCCACATGAATCCATGGCCTGGACCGGCTGGGGCGATGCGCTGGCTTATCTGCCCTTGTGGAATACTATCATTCTGCTGTCTTCAAGTGTCACCGTCCATTTTGCGCATGTGGGCCTGAAGAACAACAACCGCAAACAGCTCACAGCCTGGTTAAGCGTCACTGTGCTGCTGGGGATTATCTTTTTATTCCTGCAGGCTGAAGAATATATTCACGCCTATCATGAACTGGGCCTGACCCTCAATTCAGGTATCTATGGGTCCACCTTCTTCCTGCTGACAGGCTTTCACGGCTTCCACGTAACGCTGGGAGCTTTCATGCTGTCGGTGATGCTGGCAAGAACGATCAAGGGGCACTTCAAGCCGGAAGACCATTTTGGATTTGAGGCGGCTTCGTGGTATTGGCACTTTGTCGACGTCGTCTGGGTATGTTTATTTTTATTCGTTTACATACTCTAGGCTTGCCGCTTTACCCCCTGCCTTCGTTGTAAAAGTACTCAGTCAGTTACGTATAAATTCATACGTGCCTTCCCTGCGTGCTTTCACGCCTCGGCAGACGGCAAATCTGCTAAGCCTTAAGTCCACGTGCTAGTTAGCAATCTATAAATGAAACTTTCGGATTGTTAAATCAGGGGTTGTACCAGGGAGCGCTTGGCGTGAGCTGGCCTGTGGCGACACCGTAGACAATACAGATCATCAGCAGTACAGCCAGGGAAACACGGACGCCCAGTGCATAAAGGGTGCGTTTGCTTTCATTGCCCTGATCCTTGAAGAAAAAAACCGCTCCACTGAACAGACTCGCGATGATGCCTAGCAAAAGTATTACAATAATGACTTTTAACACGGGATATTCCTGCTGGTTCAGACAGCATACTAGCACACTAGTTGTCTCGGCAGGTGATTGATATTGATCGATGTTGGCACGACTAAAAAATTACCGTTTTAACTGGAAGCTCAGCCTGTTCACGCTGTTGCTGCTGCCCATCCTCGTCAGGCTGGGTTTCTGGCAACTGGAGCGGGAGCAGGAAAAACTGACTTTACAGCGCGTGTATGAAGTCAGACAGCAGTCCGAAGCCGTGAATCTGGAATCACTTGACCCCGGGGAAGACCTGCAGTACATGCCTGTGGTCATGAGCGGCGTCTATGACAATGACCATAACTTTCTGCTGGACAATAAAATTTATGAAGGGCAGGCCGGCTTTGAGGTCCTGACTCCTTTTCATACAGAACAGGGAGAAAGGGTTATCGTCAATCGTGGCTGGATCGCCCAGAATGCCTATCGCGATATCCTGCCAGATATTGAGGCGGTGGACGACCAGATTGAATTACGAGGCGCCGTCTATGTGCCACTGGGTGAACAGTTTATGTTGGGCGAGGAAACACCCGGGCAAGGATGGCCAAGAATAATCCAGAGTCTGGACATGCAGAATATGGCCTCAGCTTTAAATCAGCATGCGCTGTTTCCCTATACTGTGAGACTTGACGCCTTTTCTCCAGGGGTTTACCTCAGAAACTGGCCGGTCATTACGACCACTCCGGAAAAACACAGAGGCTATGCCATACAGTGGTTTACCATGGCGAGCGTTTTGCTTATTTTGTATGGCTATGTCAGCACCCGCCCAGAGGACCAGGAAGAGACCGATAATGGATCGCAGTAAACTCAAACTGACGCTCATACTTGCCGCCGTCATATTGCCACTCAGTCTGGCAACCATTTCCTATAACTTTCTCCAAAGCCGGGGCGGCATAGCCACCACCAATAACGGAAAGTTGATTATCCCGGTGCTGGATATCACCGATTTTGCCATGCTGGATGAACAGGGCATGCCGGCATTTCAGTCCTTTGAGGAGCTGATCGCCGGGGTTGATGCGGAAGACTACGAGCCTGCCCCCTGGCGGCTGATATTTCTGGGAAGCCATAGTTGTGACCAGGTTTGCGGCGACCGTCTTTTTTATCTGCGACAGTTACACCGTCTGCTGGGCTCTGATGAAGACCGTGTTGCCCGACTCTATGTCAATGTGAGTGCGGGAAGCGAGGATGGAAGGAGTCTGGATGAACAGACGCTTCAAATGTTCCAGGAGGCTTTCAGCATGATGCGTGTGGTCTACAGTGATGGTGAGGCATTAAGTACAGCATTATCCAGCCTGCTCCCTGAGGGAGCAGATCCGGTTTCGGAACATTACATATTTGTTGCCGACCCGCTGGGCAATGTCATGTTATATTTCACGCCCGAGAATACGCCCGATGAGATTCTGGAAGATTTGGAGAAGCTGCTGGCCCGTTCCAGCCTGGGATAACGCATGAAAAGCCACAAGCCAACCTACTATCTGACGCTCGCGGCCACAGCGCTGGCGATCTGTGTTGTGGTGCTCGGCGCCTTCACCCGGCTATCCGATGCCGGTCTTGGCTGTCCAGACTGGCCTGGCTGTTATGGTTTCATGTGGATGCCGGATACCCCGGACGAGATTATCCAGGCCGAAGAGCTTTATCCTCATGCCCCCTTCGAGGCAGAAAAAGCCTGGCCGGAAATGGTACACCGCTATTTTGCCGGCACGCTGGGGTTTCTGATCATTCTCATCAACTTCTTCAACTGGAAACACCGGACCCGACTCAACCAGCCCTTTAAATTACCGCTGTTTTTACTGGGCATCGTGATTTTGCAGGGTCTGTTTGGCATGTGGACGGTCACTCTCAATCTCTGGCCGCAGGTGGTCACCGGTCATCTGATTGGGGGATTTACCACCCTGAGTCTGCTCTGGCTACTAAGCCTGCGCCTGGATAACCGACCCTGGCCGCAACCCGCGATTCCGATCCGTTACTGGCAGAGTTTACGGCCACTGGCAATGCTGGGCATGATTCTGGTGATTATTCAGATTGTGCTGGGTGGCTGGCTGAGTTCAAATTATGCGGCACTGGCCTGTCCGGACTTCCCAACCTGCCAGAATCAATTGGTGCCGGAGATGGACT
>CAZKJY010000194.1:0-4488 GCA_964553165.1 uncultured Enterobacteriaceae bacterium | reverse complement strand
CCACTACACCATGACTGACGAAAATGGCGAAGTCGTCGAGACTTCCCAGAATGAGGAAGCTGCGACCTTTATTTGCGGCTACCGGAATATGATTGAACCGCTCGAAGCCTCCATGCTGGGCAAGGAGCCGGGAGACAAGTACAGCATTACCCTGCCGCCTGAAATGGCCTATGGAAGATTGTTGACTGACAACGAAATGCGTGTGGGGCTGAAAAACCTGCATTATGAAGGCAAGCTGGAGCCTGGCATGACGGTTCCCCTGCGTACCAAAGAAGGCTTGCGCCCGGTGACTATCCTCAAGGTAGGCAAGTTCAATGCGGATATCGACATCAACCACCCTTTGGCGGGTAAGACTCTGACCTTTGATGTGGAAATTGTGGATGTGCGCGAATCAACGCAGGAAGAGCGCGACCACGGCCATGTTCATGGGGACAAGGGCTGCGGGAAGTGAAAAAATAACGGCACCGGTGCCGGAAATGGCGGGGGTTGAGCGGCAGGTTCAACCCCCGTTTTGCGTTTTAGTAGTACTGTAGAATGACACCCATTGAAACAATGTCGGTATCATTACCCGGATAACCCAGTGCATTGGCATCGCCGGTTACGTAATGCAGGTTGACGGTGGCTTTATAACCGTTGATCACGTAGTTCAGTCCCCACTCAGTGGTGTCGCTGGTGTCCGCATCCACCGGGTCATTTTTCATATAGCGGGCATAGGGTTGGAATTGCCCCGGACCGATTTTCTTGGCAAACAGGTAGCCAGCGGTAGCATAGTACGAGTCCCCTTCAAACAGACAGAAGCACTCCTCCAGCCCATCTGTGGGTGGCGAGGCCCAGGTTCGGTCGCCATCCATATTCTTGTAACCCGTCTCCAGCGTCAGTACAGCATTGTTATCCAGCACGGTTTCGGAAAACACATCGAAGGCATAGCCAAAAAAATCACCAGGGTCAATTTCGCTGCCACTGCTATCCTTCTGACTTTGCACCGTGACGGCGGCTGTCAGAATATCGCCAGCCTTACCAAAGTGTGTGGCGGCAGTGTAGTAACCCACCAGGGGCTCAACATTCTTGAAATTGTAGGCAAAGCGTGCGGCATACAGCAGGTTGTCATCGTCGTTGCCATAATCGTCGGTGCCTTCAAAGATCCCTGCCAGGTATTGCAGTTTATCCAGTTGGCCAAATACCACGGCACCTTCGCTACGGCCGAGTCGTCCTGCAGGACCGTCGTAGTCTGCGGGGAACAGTGGCTGACGGTACTGATTCCAGCTCATGCCAGTGTAGGGGCCATTCAGTCCCGGTCTGTCGGTGGGGACCAGGGTGCGCCCCACCCAGAGTTTGAATGCAGGATCGAGTTCAAATTGCAGAATGGCATCAATCATCATCACGGAGTCGCCTTCATATTTCTCCGTGTTAATACTCCACTTGACGTATTCATGTAACTGGCCAGCCCAGTAAGTCCGCAGGCTGTTGATGGTGAACTCATCACTGCCGTCGGCATCATTATTCCGGGAGGTTTGTTGCAGGCGCGTGCCGCCACCCACGCTAATCCAAAGGGTGTCACTGTGTTCCAGTTTCAGACCGGCTGATGAAGGGCTGGCCACCAAGATCAACAGTAGTGCTAGAAAAAGTTGTAGCAGACCGGCCGTATAGTTTTGGCGTGCAAAGACGCCCGTCACAGAGTTTAACACGCTTTATCCACCCCTTAATGGTTTGTGATTATTGAGTTGCCAGAGTATACCTTTGCCGACTGCCACAATGTGAACAATGTCGATGACCTTTGCCGGTAAACAGTCTGTATGGTTTGTGTTATTTGACAGGTATCCGGTCTTTGCCGAAGAACTCGGGAGCCTGTATAGAAAGTGCTTTCAGAGGCATCTCGGACGTTGTTTTAACTGCGTGGGGAGTGCCCTCAGGAACCTTGATAAAGTCGCCGGGTTTTACTTCAAACGTCTCATCACCCCGTCGCATGATGCCGGTACCTTCGAGAATGTAGATGGTCTCGGAGTGAAAGGCATGCTTGTGCAATGGGACTGATTTCTTCACAAAAACAATAAAGTCCGAGGCATGTTTGTCGCTGTAGAGCTTCACCACGTGAATATTGGCGAGGTCGGTAGGTGCTTTAATATCCGCCATGGCGGTCTGTTCGGCTTGGGAAACGCTGGTGACCAGCAGAGTCAGCAGGATCAATGTTAACCGGAAGTTCACGGTGGCAGCTCCTCAGAATTTAGAAATCACAGATGGTACCCCAACATTTATGGGTTAACGAGGGCGTTAACGCTGAAAGCCGATTACTGGGCCGGACTATTTTTTGGCATCAGGAACCAGAGTACGGCTGCCACCAGGAATAATGCGGGAATATCACCGATCATGTTGGCGTGTTCAGAATGATCGGCCAGGGCCTGGGCCAACATAATGCCGGCGTGAACAATACTCGACCAGATGGTGAACCAGATAAGGCTGGCATGGGCGAGGGGGTTTTTGGCGGCACGAATCAGGAATACCCCGAGGGTGGCATAAATTCCCATGATCATTTGTTCGTATTCCGGTTGCCGTGGTGTCCAGCTCCAACCGGAGGGCCAGACCCACATCATCATGGCCGGTACGCCAACGACAAAAACAATGCCAAATACCAGCAGGGCGGTTTTCAGATACTGGAGCTTCTGCTGCTCTTCCATGGTGTGTCCCCTTTTTTATTATGAACGGCGGTTTTAGGTGCAGTGGTGGGAAGTGACTTTTTGATATTAGTCGATTTGCCCCGGATTGCCAGACACGATCTGTACCCACTTTGCGTCTTTTGTAGAGGTTTCTCCACCGGCGTTTTCCCACGCGGAAAACCTTCCTTCAATATGACAGGTGTTGTAGAACCCCAAGTCCTTTAACTCTGCAGTGGCCAAGGCTGAACGCCGGGCAGGCTGACAATACAGAACAGGCTGCCTGTCTTCAGAGAAAATGGGTTAGAAGTGGGGGCTGTCGGGGGGGGGGATGATAAATTCTATTAGGTCTTGAGGTGCGATTTTCCAGGCTGCTGTATGCCCGATTATCGGGATCTTGCCTCCAGAAGCTCTCTTAGCGGTAGGGGTAAAACACTGTGCATTTTCGCGGTAATCCGAGGTTCATTTTTCTGCCACAGCACGCCCAGATAAATGATGGTGAATCCTAGAACCGTTAGCATGATCGGAAATAGCCAACTGTCTTCGAAGACTCTGTAGGCCAGGTGTCCCAGATAAATACAGCAGCCAATTGCACCAAATACCACAAAAACACGACGCACCAATGCCACTCCAATGCCCAGCATGAAAATATTGATACAGAAATAGAAAAACTTGGCGAGTTCGCTGTCGGAATATTGCAGGGTCATGCCGCCCCAAAACGTCAGCACCCCGAAGATATAAAGCCAGAAGGCATAATCTGCGGTATTTCTGGCACGGATATCCACCCAGAAAGCGAGGCAAACAAAAGCCAGGCCAAAGTACATGGATACGATCGCTCTGAGCTCAAAGTCCGGGCTGCCAGCAGCGAGCATGGCGGCAATATCCATCGACATATACCACAGGGTGACTGCGATCGGCATGATCAGAAACGGATACTTGTATTTCCATGCCACGATAACACCCACGGCCAGCGTGCCTAACTCCATATAGAGCCAGTGCCATTTGATCAGGCGATGGTATTCACGGTAAGCAGTATCATCAGGCCATATGCCCAGCCCTTGCTGCAGGCCATAAATAGCCAGTGGGGTGAGGGCAACTACAAACGTGGCGCAGATTCCCGCAGGAACCGGGTAACCTTTTTGCTGAAACTTGTGGGTCAATTTGAGTGCTAGAACGGCATAAGCCAGAGACATTGCCAGGATTCCCCAGCCCCCAAACATTTCCCACCCCAGGGTCATAAAAAGGGTCATCGCGTTGATGGCAATGAGTCCGCCCAGGTAATAGAGCACATGGGTAAAATCAAATCGGGGGCCAGCGGAGGGGTTCTCTTTCAGGAACAGGAATAATTTCTCTGCCTGTTCGCTACTGATAATGTTTTCCTGAACCGCTGCATCCAGGTTTTTCTTTGTTATTTTCATCGCCAGTCCCGAAAAGCCCGCTATCAGTTCACATCCCACATGTAGTCAATCAAGCGCATGTCAGATCATTTGATCATAGCCCAGGTGGTGAAGCGAGCCAGGTCCGGTAGTTATTCCTCCACCCAGATTTTGCGGATAGGTTCTCCGAAGTCGTCGTAGATAATTTTTTCTTTCGGTTTACTGGGCGTTGTTTTTCCCGACTTGGATGTTTTCTGGCGTCGGGCATCCAGTGCAGCGACCACTTCAGGGATAGGCGTGCGCTCGGCTTTTGGTTGGTTGAAAAAGGCCATGGGCAAACCCTCCAGGGGGTTGTCCCGGCCACTGACACCGCGAGGGATTTTGTGAATTTCCCCGCCATGGGTCAGGTAGTCCTGTATCTGCTGCTGCAGTTCTCTGCGTAGCTGGGACTTATCTGGTGGTTT
>CAZKJY010000193.1:0-4493 GCA_964553165.1 uncultured Enterobacteriaceae bacterium | reverse complement strand
CGGTGAATAACTATGGCGAGATATTGCAGGACTCCTCGGGTACGCTGAAACTTGTCCAGCGTGGACCAATCTTCATACAGGCGGTCAAAGATTTCCGGATGAATCGGGTAGGCTCTGCACAAGCGTTCATAATAATCATTGGACTGAGTTTCCAGTGGAAATTTTTCAGCATGCTTGCGGTAAAAATCTGAAAACTGGCGGCTGATACCCTCCACTTCTGCGGTTTCTCCTGGATTTTCAAATAGTCGTCGCCGCACGATTTCAAAGGCTTCTTCGGCTGCCACCGGCTTCCACACTGATTCAACCCGTGCAAAAAATTTCTCCAGCGAAGCCAATGCCTGCTGCCCCATCGCACCGCCAACTTCCAGTTGGGACTCGGGCAAGGAGGCCAGTAATATCGCATTGGGTACAGCTTTGAGGGCTTCGGTCAGTGCTTGTACGAAACTGATATTGCTGTCGAAGGTCCCTGCCTTGTAGCGCTGGCCTGGCTCCAGTTGACGTAAAAAAGCGACCAGCTCATCCATCAATATCACACAGGGCGCAGCTTGTTTGAGCAGTTTTATCAGCGTCTCTTTTCCGGGCGATGTCCCCTCTGCATCGCTTTGTGCCAAGAACTGGTAACCTTCTTCACCGAGCAGTTGCCAGGCGAGGTCTCCCCACAAAGTATTGACCGAGGTATCACCATATTCACGAGCCTGGCTCGGCGAATAGCGAATACCGTCAACGATGGCCATTCTGGCCGCGGGCAACTCTTTGATACCAGCTTCCTTTAATACAGCCGTAATACCAAAGAGCTGAGATTTGTCTCCTTGATATCTGGCAAAGTGATAAACCGCTAAAAGCGTATGCGTCTTGCCTCCACCAAAAGCTGTTTGTAGCTGAATGACTGGGTCGCCGCCCTGCGCGGCGATGCGTTGGGCTACCGAAACCAGCAGCAAGCGCATACCTTCGGTAATAAAAGTACGTGAAAAGAACTTTTCAGCATCCTGGTATTCAGGAGGCGCTTCGCCTGTCGCTACCTGGGTAATATCGGCAGCAAATTCCGACTGCTTGAAGCTGCCTTCCAGAACATCCTTATGCGGGGTAGCTATTTCTCGCCAGGGTTTCAAGCTCATTTTTATCGTCCTTATTCAAAATCCAATTCCAGGGCCGTTTGTGCTCCCGAGTGCCCGGTTTCCAGCGAGGCACTGACAATGATCGGCCAGGAAGCTATCAGCTCATTATACGCACGAGCTTCTTCTGCCCACTTCTTGCGTTCACACAATGTATACAAATGGTACGCCAGTTGGCGAATTGCTTCGCCTTTATCAGGCATTTTTGCTAATAGTTCTCCAGCCGCAGACTCACCTTGTTTATTAAGCCGTCTTATCATCTGGTGGCAGGCTTCCCAAATAGGTGTCCGTTGATCTTTGGTTGGATCCCAGTCTGCTTGGTATTCAGACCATTTATACAATCGAACCTTTCCCCCTCCGGATTCGACTACACCTGCCTCTCTAACGCCATCTACACTGGTGCCCTTTGCACGCGCTAAAGTATCTGCTTCACCAAACTGGCCACTGCTCCAGCCATATTGCTCAAACCAACTTGAGCAGAACTGTGTGTCAGCATCAAAGTTGCCGGAATCAGGGCTTAGATACTCAGTTATACCCCTGTTAATTAATACTAGGGCATCATGGACACTCATAGGTGAACCATCCTGATTCAGGACAGCTTCATATTTAGAGTAAATTGCCATGCCTGGCCCAATCGCTGCCTGTGCTAAATCCACTGGGGCGATAGGCGTTTGGCCGGTTTCACCGCCAATCATGGTTTCCAGCGCTTCAGGCATTTCTTCACGAAGTTGGCGCTGGAAGTCTCTTCGAGATATAGTTTCAGCACTGGTTTCTCTTTTACGACAGACCAGAACGATGGAAGATGCCAGAGCATTAGTCCCCGCACCAATCATGCGATTAGCCATTTCGGTACGCATGGGCCAAGTGCCATCAATTGAAAAACCTGCCTGAATTACTGCTTCTAAAAATGTGACCCAGCCTGTACTGGTGGTGCTGCCTTCCCTAGTTTCGGATTGCTTGAAGGCATAATAAATGGAAACTGGAAATGCGGGATGTGCTTGTACCGCTAGATTGTGAATAGCGCGAGTCATGCCTTCCATAAAAAAAGATTCAGCTTTCTCCTTATTCCCATGGCGATAAGGCGTGGCAACCAGCTCTTCTGCCTTGGGAACTGCCAACGTTCCAAACAGTTCCGGATATATTGAGCGCAATGAGCGGCGCATCCATACATAGAAGAAATCGGAAAGGTCTGCATATCCAATATTGTCATAATATGGAGGGTCTGTTGAAACTAGCTTGTCTTTACAGAGGCTTTGAGTAGAAGCATCTTGCTGGAGCGAAAATCCGTTTGGTTTTGCTGGAACCAATGCCAGTGCCTTCACTGCCCAATCAATTCCACTTAGAGCGTTGCCTGCCGAATCAGAAAACGGATTTGTCTCAGCATAGTCCCAAGTCATTGGGATTGCCTGCCTCCCAAAAGTGTTCCTGATTAGCTCCTTACTAGAGTGCCAAGAACACACTGTAGACCAATAATCAGCAGACTTATCAACAGAAAACCCAAGATATACCGCAATTGCTTCGCTGTAGGCCATCGCTCCCAAGCCACCTTGAGCTAAGCCTCGACCATCATCTGACATCCCTGCAGCTTTGGCGTCGGTAATAGCCAAGTCCTTAGCTTCCTGCACTAGATCGGAGAATGTTGTTAAAGCTACTAGTTGACGAGGAGTGAAAAGGTCTCCGTATATATTGAGTCCATACAGCTGGGTACGAATATCACGAGGATTATGATTAATCTCGGTCTCTGGTTTCCATGATGGAGCAGCTGCTGCAGCTATTGTTTCCATTTCTTCTGTAGGGGAGAGATATAGTCGACCTGCTTTCCCCTCAACGACAACTGCCATTAAGCGTTGCTGAAAAGTGCCTGCTTTGCCTTGCCTTCGGATTTCTGCTACAGGGATAGGTGTTTGTGAAACCAAACATTGAAAATTACCACCACGCCCAACTTTAGTGCCATTTTTTGCCTTAGAAGGGATAGAGCCAGCTTTTACTTCAAACCGATATTCATCACCTTCAACTACTGGCTCCACATAAGACTCTTTTCCTTTTTTACTGGAGAGCACAAAGCTGGATACCAGCGGCACATCTACATGACTATATGCAGGATTAGGGCTTTTTACTGTTCTGGCCCAAAGCCATGCGATCACTGTTAACGCGTCATCTTCATAGACTTTCAGGTCAGGCCGCTTCATGGTCATATCCTTGGTAATCTTGACCTTGGGATACAGATGACCAATACGTTTTAAGGCTTCCTTGCGCATCCAGTGACCATACCGACGCACGTCTTCGGCCAGCCCCTTAGCATTTGACCAATCTTCATCTAATTGCCCTCCTGGTCGAACTGTATCCTTTCCTGATTTCTCATGTTCCAGTTCAGGTCCAACAGGTGCTTGTCCAGCAAACTTCGGCGGGATCTCTATCATGGCCTTGTTGATCATCACTGCCACCGGGTTCAGGTCGCTAGCGTAGCTTTCAAGCCCCAGGCGCTGAGCTTCAAGCGGAATGGTGCCACCACCGGCAAAAGGGTCATGGAAGGCTGGCAACTTGTTCGGATTGAATAACTCTGCTGCCTGCGGATGTTTGCGGTTGAGGTGGCAGGTTTCGCGCCAACTTTCCCAGATTGCTTCTCGGGCACGATTGAGTACTTCTTCGTTATTAGTATTTTCCCATTTCACCAGATCACGAATGATCTGAAACAGTTTCTCGCGTTTTAACTCAGCCTCAGACTTATTAACTCCATGCTTAAACCCTGCTCCTTGTTGGTAGCCCGGGTCATTTACTAGCTGGGCAAATAACACAGCACGAGCAGCAGCCAGTGGTCGACGTGCCCACCACAAATGCAGGGTGCTTGGATGACCATGGCGGATAGACTTCTCTCGCGCGGCGGCGGCGTTAATGTCATCCAGTGGTAGTGCCACTTCAATGAGTTTTTTGGGTGATTTAATTGATGTCATTTATATTTCTGCTACTTTTCTTTCCTATTTCCAGGTCGCCGGTCGCTGTAACACAATACCTGCTGGTGTAGTAATAGTTTTTGGAAGCTGGCTGTTTTGCACCTTCTTCCGATTAATCTGAAATGCCGTTGTAGCCACCCGAGAGAGTTGATTTGAATTTCGTCCTGGCGGCTGGGCTATAACAACCTTTTTCTGCGGGAATCGACCACGTACAAAACGAACGGGGGTGGTGAGATCACTATCAGCAGAAATAATTAACGCTGTGTCGAATTGATCATCAAATGCATCAGCAATTAACTGAACAGCGATATTAACATCGGTCATCTTTTCTTCGTAATCGGGCCAAACAGAACCGCATTTACGGCACTGCCTGCTCTTTTGGAGATAGTGCCCATAATGGATAGACAGATTTTTACAGGTGGCCAGTGCA
>CAZKJY010000192.1:0-4499 GCA_964553165.1 uncultured Enterobacteriaceae bacterium | reverse complement strand
CGACCATTCATGCTCCTTTGCTTCACAAAAGCAAAGCAGAAACCATTCTCATGGAGGATATGCCTATCATTCCTCTGTACACCTATCAGAGCAGACATCTGAGACACCCTTCAGTCAAGGGAATGCCACCCAATATTATGGATTACTACAACTGGAAATATGTCTATCTTGAGCCGATGCCGGAATACGAGATTCCTGAAGGCTTATAAGGGCTTTTCCAACTATGTGGCGGTTTATAGCTTCCCGAACGCTGCAGGCGATACCGGTCATTCTTACGGTTATCACAGTAACCTTCTTTCTGGTCCGCGCTGCGCCCGGCGGTCCCTTTGACAGTGAAAAGGCCGTCTCCCCCCAGGTCCAGCGTGCTCTGGAAGCCCAGTACCAACTCGATCTGCCTGCCTATCAGCAGTATGTTAACTACCTGAGTGATTTGCTTAGCGGCGATCTTGGGCCATCCTTCTACTATCCTGGCCAAAGCGTGAATGAACTGATCTTCCAGGGCTTACCCATCACTGCCGAACTGGGCCTGTATGCACTGGTTATTGCTGTGCTGATTGGGGTTGCAGCGGGTACCATTGCTGCCCTTAAACCAAACACCCTGCAGGACTACATTCCCATGAGCCTGGCCATGGTCGGGATCTGTATGCCGTCCTTTCTGCTTGGTCCTGTTCTGGTGCTGGTTTTCGGTATCTGGCTGGATGTGCTGCCTGTTTCTGGCTGGAACTCTCCGGAAAGTAAAATTCTGCCCAGTATCACCCTCGGTGCCATGTACGCTGCCTATATAGCCCGCCTGAGCCGTGCGGGCATGCTGGAAGTCATGTCACAGGATTATTTGCGTACCGCTCGTGCCAAGGGACTGCCTGAGACTGTGGTCATTTTCAAACATGCCCTGCGGGGTGGTCTGATCCCGGTCATTGCTTTTCTCGGCCCGGCCTTTGCCGGATTGCTTGGTGGTTCTTTCGTGGTGGAAACCGTGTTCCAGGTCCCCGGACTGGGGCGTTTTTATGTCCAGGCCGCCTTCAACCGAGACTACACAATGATTCTGGGAACGACGGTTTTTCTGGCAACTCTGATTGTCGTTTTCAACCTGTTGTCCGATGTGCTTGCAGCCTGGCTCAACCCACGGCTGCGTTACCAGTTCCGTAAGTGATGAGTTCAGATCAGATCGACATCAAGTCACAAGCCATGCCCAAGGGAATTTCCCTCTGGGATGATGCCTGGATGCGTCTGCGCAAAAACAAGCTGGCCATGTTCGGCCTGGTGTTTTTAATTGTGATGATGCTGCTTTGTCTGTTTGCCCCCCTGATTACACCCTACGGTTATGAAGAACAGAACCTGCGGCTTGGTGCTGTTGGACCTTCAGCATCCCACTGGCTGGGAACCGATACCTTCGGCCGCGATCTGCTGACACGCATACTATACGGTGGCAGGGTATCGCTGGCTGTAGGCTTTATTGCCACTTCGGTTGCCCTGTTGATTGGCGTCAGTTACGGAGCCGTTGCCGGTTATCTTGGCGGCAGGGCGGATGCGCTGATGATGCGTCTGGTCGATATTATTTATGCCTTGCCCTTCATGATTTTTATCATCCTGCTCATGGTGGTTTTCGGCAGAAACATTCTGCTGCTGTTTCTTGCTATAGGTGCTGTTGAATGGCTGGTCATGGCCAGGATAGTCCGTGGTCAGGTTCAGAGCCTGCGCCAGCAGGAATTTGTCGAGGCTGCAGTCTCCATCGGCTTGTCACCCCTGAGTATTATTCGCAAGCATCTGATTCCCAATGCACTTGGTCCCATCATCGTCTATACCACCCTGACCATCCCCAACGTCATGTTGCTGGAAGCCTTCCTGAGCTTTCTGGGCCTGGGTATTCAGCCGCCACAGTCCTCCTGGGGGCTGTTGATTTCCTACGGTGTGGAAAGCATGGAAGAGTATCCCTGGTTACTGATTTTTCCTGGCCTGGCGCTGACCCTGACCCTGTTTGCCCTCAATTTCCTCGGTGACGGCTTACGCGATGCCCTCGACCCCAAAGCGTCCAGAGACTGATATGGCCCTACTGGAAGCGAGAGACCTCCGTGTTCATTTCCATACCCGCAATGGTCTGGTTAAAGCCGTTGATGGCATCAGTTTTACCGTAGAAGAGGGCAAGACCCTCGCTATCATCGGCGAATCCGGTTCTGGTAAATCGGTTGCCTGTTACAGCATGTTAGGCCTGGTACCCATGCCACCTGGCAAAATTGAATCAGGTACCGTTAATTTTGATGGCAAAGACCTCCTCAAACTGAGTGAGGGACAATTGCGTAAAATCCGCGGTAAGGGGATATCCATCATCTTTCAGGACCCCATGACCACGTTGAATCCATTCCTGAAGATAGGTGATCAGCTGATTGAACCGCTGCGCCTGCATTTCAAAATGAGCAGGAAAGAAGCCTGGCAGCGCGGTATAGAAATTCTCCAGGAAGTCGGTATAAAAAATGCAGAACAACGCATGAATTCGTGGCCCTTTGAGTTCTCCGGTGGCATGCGTCAGCGGGTTGTTATCGCCATGGCTCTGGTGACGGAACCAAAAATCATCATTGCCGATGAACCCACCACAGCCCTGGATGTCACCGTACAGGCACAGATCCTGAAATTAATTAAGGAATTGCAGCAGCGCCGCAATATAGGCGTCATTTTTATCAGCCATGACCTGAGTGTGGTTGCTGATATCGCCGACGAAATAGCCGTGATGCAAAACGGTGTCTTCGTTGAGCAGGGGTCCCGGGACAGTATTTTCAAAAATCCGCAGCATGCCTATACCCAAAAGTTACTGGCGGCTGTTCCCACCACGGAAAAACAGACAACGCAACATGATCCTGATGCGCTGGTCACGGTATCGAATCTCAGCATTCATTTTCCGGGCAATAAAACAGAAGGGGTCATCAAGGCAGTTGATAACATCAGTCTGCAGATCAAACGTCATGAAATTCTGGGGCTGGTGGGTGAATCAGGATCCGGCAAGTCAACGGCAGGCAGGGCCATACTGCGTCTGCTGAATCTGAGCGAAGGTCAGATTCTCTTTGATGGTGAAGATATCAGTCATTACTCGATGCAGGAAATGAAACCCCTGCGACGACAGATGCAGATGATCTTTCAGGATCCCTATGCCAGTCTGAATCCACGCATGACAGTTTATGACACGCTGGCAGAGCCCTTGCTTTTACACAGGATTGTCGGCAAAAAGGAACTGGACAAAACCATCTTTTCACTGATGGATTCGGTAGGACTGAGTCGGGAAAGTGTGCTGCGTTATCCGCATGAATTCTCTGGCGGACAGCGCCAGCGTATTGCCATTGGCAGGGCAATCGCAACGCGCCCCCAGTTCATTGTCGCCGATGAACCGGTTTCAGCGCTGGATGTCACCATTCAATCCCAGATACTGGATCTCCTGCTGGAACTGGTCGACCATTTCAACCTGACCATGCTGTTTATATCCCATGATCTTGGGGTGGTCCGTTATCTGTCAGACCGAATTCTGGTGATGAAAGATGGCAAGCTGGTTGAAAGTGGCAGTGTCCATGAGGTATTCAGCACACCGAAGGAAGACTATACCCGCAAACTGCTGGATGCGATTCCAGGCAAATCGCTGCTCAATAATTAAAAATTATCCTTGCCGCTACGCAACTCGGCAAACAATGCCACTGGTTCCCTGTGTTCCCCCTGAAGCGAAAGCCTGAAGTCCTTCTGACCACAACGCAGGAAAGGATTGGTTTCCCGTTCGCGGGCAATCGTGCTGGGCAGGGTGGGCAGATTCTGCTTTCGCTTGTTTTCTTCAACTTTCATTCGTGCATTGACGGCTTCATCTTTTGGCGTCACGGAAACCGCAAAGGCCAGATTGCCAAGCGTGTACTCATGCGCACAATACACTTCGGTTCGCTCATCCAATGCCGCCAGTTTCTGCAGTGAGTCATACATCATTGGTGCAGTGCCCTCAAATATCCTGCCGCAACCGGCAGCAAAAAGGGTATCCCCGCAAAACAGTATCGGGGCCTGGCTGTCTCCAGGCGTCTGGGCAAAATAGGCGATATGGTCGAGCGTATGCCCCGGGATTTCCAATACCCGAAACTCGGTCTCACAGACACGTATGGTATCTCCTTCATGCAAAGGATGGCTTACCTGGGGAATGGCTTTGGACTCAGGGCCATAAACCGGCACATCAAAATGCCTGAGCAATTCATTCACACCACCAATATGATCGGCATGGTGATGTGTCAGCAGGATGGCGCAAAGTTCAAGCTTCTGCGCAGCAAGTGCTGCCAGAACCGGGCTGGCATCACCGGGGTCGACGACGCATGCCAGGCTGGAACCCGATTGCCGGAACAGCCAAAGATAGTTGTCGGAGAAAGCCTTTACGGGGGTTATTTCAAGCATATTGAACTCTATTCAGACCACTTGAGGAATAGGGTATCATGACTTCCATGACAAACGAACAGGATCAGGCAAGCCGTAACTACCATGAGATGACC
>CAZKJY010000191.1:0-4520 GCA_964553165.1 uncultured Enterobacteriaceae bacterium | reverse complement strand
CTATGAATGCTTATCAGATTTTGCCTGAGTACCTCCTGCAGGCTTACCAGGTGCCTGTCTAAGCGGTAGGAAGCATCAAGATAGGGATCATGGATCACAAAAGCACAGTGCAGCTTCTGGCAATAATCAGCCAGCAGTGAGCCGATATGTCCTCCGCCGATAATCCCGAAGCGCAAATCGCGCCAGTCAAGGTTATGCTGTGTAGAGAGCCAGGCCAGACAGGCAAACACATATTGCACCACAGCATGTGCATTGGAGCCGGGTGCGTAGGAAAATTGAATGTTGTTACTGCGAAGATAGTCACGATCGACATGATCAAAGCCGCTGGTCGCTGAACCGACAAATTTCACAGCGCTACCCAGCAGTGTTGCTTCATTGACCGGCGTCACTGATCGCACCAGCAAGGCATCTGCATCTTTCAGTGTGTCCGGACTGATATCGCGGCCCGGGAGTTTGCGAATGTTTGCAAAACCCGAAAAGAATTCCAGGCCACTGATATTTTCATCGGCAACAATTTGCAATTGTGTCATAATCAGCCCGCTCTAAAGCGTCAGGAAGTTCTGGCTTTACGGATAAGATAGTGAAACTCCTTACCCTGTTCAGAGCTGTCCAGCAATTCATGCCCGAGAAAATGACAGAATTTAGGGATGTCTCTGCTGGTTGACGGATCAGTCGCCAGCACGCTGACAGTTTCCCCGGCCTCCAGTTCACGAATTTTTTTATGCAGGAGCATGACCGGTTCCGGGCAAAACAGTCCACGGGTATCAAGAATGCAATTCACCTCGGTTTTTGATGCGCTCATGTCTGTTGTCTCAGCATGATATTACAGGTGGCACTTTCAGCGTCGTAATTGATATAGGCCTTGCCGGTTTCAAGCTGACGAAGCACGTGCCTGACTTTATCATCCAGTGAATAGACTGTTTGCCCATAATCCGTGCCTTCCCTGCTGACATATTCTTCAAGCAGGTTTCTCAGCGTCCCTTTCTTGAGTTCAGTGTAGGGAATTTCCATTAGCTCAGGATAGATTGACAGCTTTGATCCGCTTGTTTTCTGGGACATCAGCCAGTGCCCGGCGGCGCTTTTCTTCCAGTCCCGCAAAATCATACAGACTGGTGTCAGCGAGATGCGAAGGCGCGACATTGGTAATACTCTTGAACAGGACTTCAAGTCGGCCGGGATACTGCTTTCCCCATTGATTGAGCATGGCCTTGATCTCCTGCCGCTGTAGATTTTCCTGATTGCCGCACAAGGTGCAGGGAATAATCGGAAACTGTTTCAGAGCAGCAAATTCCGCAATGTCTTCTTCATGGCAGTAAGCCAGCGGCCTGATCACAATATGCTTGTTATCATCACTCAGCAATTTGGGCGGCATGGCTTTCAGTTTGCCACCGAAAAACATGTTCAGGAAAAGTGTTTCCATGATGTCATTGCGATGATGACCAAGGGCAATTTTCGTGGCACCAATCTGTTCAGCATAGGAGTAGAGATTGCCCCGACGCAGGCGGGAACACAGACCGCAGTAACTTTTGCCTTCGGCAGTTTTTTCAACGACAACGGAATAAGTGTCCTGTTCAAGAATTTCGTAATCAACGCCGATTGACTGCAGATAATTTGGCAGGACATGTTCAGGGAAGCCAGGCTGCTTCTGATCCAGATTGACAGCCTTGATGCCGAATTTTATCGGAGCATGTTTTTGCAGATTCAAAAGGATGTCCAGCATGACATAGGAATCCTTGCCACCGGACAGGCAGACCATGACCAGATCGCCATCCTCGATCATGGCATAATCGGCAATTGCCCGACCGCAATCCCGGCGCAAATTCTTCTGTAAGCGGTTCAGTCTGAGGCCCTGTTTCCTCTGCATTGCGTGTAAACTCTTGTTAAGCTGAAATTCAAGACAAGTTTTCTGGGCGCCAGTATAATTCTACCCAGTACATTTTGCCATGATCCCCAGGGAGCACTGCCATGTCGACTGATCACCCAACATGCCATCCGGCTTTCTTGCTGCGTAAAGTCGCCCTGCTGCTGATACCCTTGCTCGCCATATTGATACCTGGCGTGACGGCGGCCGCCAGTCAGGCTGTCATCCTGCAGTATCATTTTATTTCCACATCGACACCGCCTGTCACCAGTACCAGTCCTGAAGATTTCAGGCGCCACATGGATTATCTGGCTGACAATGGATTCACCATCCTGCCACTGGAAGAAATCATTGCGAGTGTTCGTACTGGCGAAGCATTACCGGATTACACTGCTGCAATCACCTTTGATGATGGCTACCTGTCTGTCTATACCGAAGCTTTTCCCCTGCTGGCTGAGCGGAACTGGCCGTTTACGGTATTTGTCACCACCGGCCTGCTGGAATCCAATCCGAATCTCTATGCCAGCTGGGACCAGATCCGGGAGATGGCAGCTGCCGGAGCCACCATCGCGAATCACACCATGACCCATCCTTACTTTCTGGAGCGTCTGCAGGGCGAAACCGAGTCAGCCTGGCGAAACCGCATTCGGGATGAAATCCTGCTTGCTGAAGCGGGTATCCTCGAGGAAACCGGTCAGAGTCACCGCCTGCTGGCCTATCCTTATGGCGAGTTTGATCCTGAGATCCAGGCGCTGGTCCGCGAGCTGGATTTTATTGGCATAGCCCAGCATTCAGGACCATTTAACGCCAGTTCAGACTTCACTGCCCTGCCACGATTCCCGTTTTCGGGTATCTACGTCTCCATGAACACCTTCCCCAACAAGGTGCGCAGTCTGGCTTTTGAGCTGGAAGGTATCAGTCCAATGACGCCTGTTACTTCAGAAAGAAGCCCCAGCGCCACCCTGGATTTCGCCGCCAGCAATCCTGGTCTGTCACAGCTGGCCTGCTATAACAATGATCAGCGCATACAGGTAATGGCGCGGGATGCCGAGCAGGCTGTTTTTCAGGTGAATTCGGATGTTGAAAACCGCAGCCGCCGTTTTCGCTACAATTGCACGGCACCAGGTGAAAATGGACGCTATTACTGGTATTCGATCCCCTGGATAAATCCGGCGATACCCGAATAGTGCCAATCAGACATCTGCCTGATCATGCACCAGCAGGTTATTGGAATAAATCATCGACTGCAGTTCGAAGATGTATTCATCCCCACGCTCGGAATACGAATCAAGTCCTTCCGATAGGGTAATGCCATCAATAGGCTGGCCTTCATCACGCAGCTCCTGCCGGATATCCCTCAAATGCTGATAGCTCGGAAAGGTGTTCAGGTTCATGATATAGGATCTGACGGATTCTAGGACAGAATCAAAGCTTTTCACTTCATGGGAGGCCCCGTCCGGACGCCGGCTGGGGACAATGCCACAGCCTTCGGTATAGCACCACTGGCCGAAAAAGTTGTTGCCTTCCTGGGCAAAGCGGGAGGTTCCCCAGGCAGACTCATTGGCAGCCTGGGCCAGCGCCAGGGAATTGGGAATGATATCTGCCCGTTTTAACAGCCGGTTGATCAGATTGAGCGTATTCAGGCGCTCATTTTCCAACTCATAGTCAACCCGTAACTCTGACAGGAATGCCATCTCGGTCCGGCTCAGTGGCTGGCTGTTCAGCGCTTTGGTCTTCAGCGCATTCAGGCGCTGACGCTGCCCGAGAATCTGCTGGTTTACCGTTTCAATATAGGGTGCCAGAAAGGAAAAAAAGGTTTCCTTTTTTTCCTCAACATCCAGCATGGCTTCAAAATCCGGAATTTCCTCTTCAATGAGAACTGGAATGGGCACCTCTATAAAAGGTTCCTCAATAATGAGCTCTGGTTCTTCAGGCTCCAACAGTAACGCTAGCCCAAACATGGAAAAAAGAAGACAGGTATAGGTGAGTGTCGGGTAATACTGCTTTGTGGTTTTTTTGGTCATTATTGTGGGTCCGGGAGCCCCTTCTTCAGTAAAGCAGACATGGGCCAATGCTAGCATATTTCCCGGTTCGGGCAAAAACTTTCGAAAAATAAATTACTTTAAGTAATAGTTATATCTATTTGTATTTATTATCTTTTATTTGCGCAATCTGGAGAATCAGGCGCGCCATCCGTCAGTTTCTGCCACTCTTCAGGACTGTATAAATGCAGTGCCAGGGCATGCACCGGACCAGCCATTTCCTCGGCCAGTAATCGGTAAACAGTCTGGTGTCTCTTTACCCGGGAAAGCCCCTCAAAGGCTTCGCTGCTGAGGATGATTTTGAAATGTGAATCCTGGGCCGGACCGGCATGTCGGTGACTCTCATTGACCAGCTCAAAATGATCTATCGGAAAATTTTTCTGGATTTTTTCGGTAATGGTCGTGTCGATCATGATGTCTTTAGGCTTCAGGTATTTTTATCGGGACCGTCGTGCGGTTTATCTCGTTTCAGTGGGATACAAAGTCTACAATAACCGTCATTTATTGAGGAATAGCTGATGACGATTGGCTGGTATCCGGGCCACATGAACAAGGCCCGGAAAGATATCATGAAAGCAATGCAGCGTGTTGACCTGGTGCTTGAAGTGCTGGATGCA
>CAZKJY010000190.1:0-4549 GCA_964553165.1 uncultured Enterobacteriaceae bacterium | reverse complement strand
ACCAAGCGCAAACCGGACTTTTATCTGCATGAAACGGATCAGTGGCTGGTTTTTCCGCATGAGCTGATCGGACTGACCGATGAGGAAATCCTCAAGAATAAACCAGACATGGGAACCACCCGGCAGCGCTTATTGCTGGCCCGGCGTTAAGGCAATAGGAATTGGCCTTGAATTTATATCCTGCTGTATTTCCGATAGGCCCACCATCCTTTGGCTGACAAATACCCGGGTTGGCGGCCTCGGAAGGCAAAACCGGCCCATGTCTGCACCCCAATCCAATACGAACTAAAGCAGAGCTGACAGCAGCCTCTGTGTTCCGCTAGAATGAGTGGCCTGATGTTGCAGGAACCAGAGAGTATCAACAGGCGCTGCCTGACAGTGTAAATCCCATGAGTTATTGTATTGCTATCTCCGTCAACGAAGGCATTTTGTGCTGCGCTGATTCGCGTAACAGTCAAGCCAACAACACCTACACAACACAAAGCAAATTATTCCGTTTTGACCAGGCAGCAGACCGCAAGTTTGTCATTCTGACAGCAGGCAACCTGAATACCGGCAAGGCAACAATTGACCGGCTCTATCAGGATATTGCCTCCCTTGCCCAGATCAATCTCAATACTGTCACCACCATTGCTGAAGCAGCCGATTATGTGGGCGACGTCTATCGCGAAATACTCATTAAAAACAATACGATAACGCCGGATATGGAAGCGACTTTCCTGCTCGGCGGACAGATTCGGGGTAACCGTCACCGAGTGGTGAAAATTTATCCGGCAGGAAACAACATTACCAGTTCAAGAGATACGCCGTTCCTGCAGATCGGTGAAAGCAAGTACGGCACCCCCATTCTCGAGCGCATCATTACCCGGGACACCTCACTGGATACTGCCGCCCTGTGCGCACTGGTATCCATGTGCTCCACCATGAACAGCAACCAGTCTGTCGGCCCACCGATTGAACTCATGCTTTACCAGGCAGACAGTTTTCAGCTGGCAAACTATCATTGTTTCGGTGAAAACAGCGAATTTTTGCATAACCTGAACAAGCGCTGGGCAGAAAAGCTGCTGGATGCCTTCCACCAAATGCCCCCGCTGGCCTGGGCCTCAAGCTGGGAAAAAATCTCTGACAGCAGCAGTGGGATATATTGAGTGTAGCTTTTAAGCAGCAGTGTTCTTCTCTGCTTCTGCTGGCTTCCTTTCCAGGTTGAACCAGACACGCAGGATTTCTTCATGGATATCCGCAATTGAGATCTGCAGTTCATCAATAAATTCCAGCAGTCCGCGGTCTATCAGCGTCTCAACTTTCACTTCACGGGTTATCCTTTTTACCCGTGAAACCGCCCGGATCACGTCTTCGTTATTGGGCAGCTGTTCCAGGTAGAACACCAGTTCATTCAGACAGAACCCAATGGAGCGCGGAAATTCCTCATCCTGCAACAGAAAACGTACCACTTCTTCTCCGCTGACCCGGTTCTGTACCTGCTGCCGATAAGCCTGAAATGCACCGAGACAGCGAAGCACATTCATCCACACAATGTTTTCGTAGGGTTCCAGAAAGACGCGCTGCTTGGTTTTGGTCGAAAAAGCCGGCAACAGATTAATCGAACCCACATCAACCAGTCGGCTGGTCATATCTGCCCGTTCCAGTTTGCGACCCAGCTCAATGAACGCAAATGCCTTGTTATGACTCATGCAGGAAATAAACAGGCCTTCAATACGCTGTGAATTGGTAATGATTTCTTCCAGCAGACTGTAGCGGGCAGCACGACCCATGCGTGGATTCAGGTTGTCCTTCAGTATATGGTAAATCTCATTAACCTGTTCCCAGGCCTCCGAGGGAATGACTTCACGGGTGGTTCTGGCATTTTCCCTCGCCATCACCAGCGAGCTGAAAATTGAATTCGGATTATCCGTATCTGCCAGTAAAAATTTGACCACCTGTTTCTCATCGAAATCCTGGTATTTTTTGGCATAGGCTTCATTGCCACCCACAATATCAATCAGCGTTTGCCAGTCGAGACTGCTGCCGCGAGGCAGGTCAAACAGCATGGCAGAATAAACCTTGAGCAGTCGCGCGCTGTTCTCGGCTCGCTCCAGATAGCGGCCAAGCCAGTAAACCCTTTCTGCCACACTCGATAACATGACGGCGCTACTCCCTGACAATCCAGGTGTCTTTACTGCCACCACCCTGGGATGAATTCACCACATAGGACCCCTTGACCATCGCAACCCGGGTCAGACCTCCGGGCGTCACATAAGACTTGGTGGCCTGCAGGCAGAATGGACGCAGGTCTACATGCCTGGGTTCCATGCTGTTTTCTCCCAAAACCGGAGAAGTGGAAAGCGAAATCAGGGGCTGTGCCATGTATTCTCGTGGATTGGCTTTGATGCGTCGGGCAAATTCTGCACGCTGCTTTTTGGTCGCCTGAGGACCAATTAACATGCCGTAGCCGCCAGATTCATTCGCTGGCTTCACCACCAGCTTGTCGAGATTTTTCAGCACATACTGCAGCTCTGATTTTTCGTTACAGAGGAAACTGGGCACATTTGGCAGAATTGGATCCTCGCCCAGATAGTATTTGATCATCTTCGGCACATAGGTATAGATCACCTTGTCATCCGCCACGCCGGCTCCCGGCGCATTCGCCAGTCCCACATTTCCTTTTAGCCAGGCTCTCATCAACCCGGGCACGCCGAGCGCTGAATCCGGATTGAATACCTCCGGGTCAAGAAACAGGTCATCAATACGCCGGTAAATAACATCTACCGGCGCCAGTCCTTCAATGGTTTTCATAAAGACATGATCATTCTCAACATGCAGGTCACTCCCCTGCACCAGTTCACAGCCCATCTGCTGGGCCAGAAAGGAGTGTTCGAAATAGGCTGAATTAAAAATGCCCGGGGTAAGCACCACCACTTCAGGATAGTCCTTGGGTTTGGGGGAAATCGCCGCCAGCGTGTCAAACAGCTGGGCCGGGTAATCCGTGATCGGCTGGATATCGTAGTTTTCGAAAAGTTCCGGGAATACCCGCTTGGTCACGGTCCGGTTTTCCAGCATGTAGGAAACCCCGGAAGGTACACGCAGATTATCTTCCAGCACATAAAATTCGCCATCCTTGTCACGAATCAGGTCGGTGCCGCAGATGTGCGCCCAGACCTCATGCAGGGGTTTCATGCCGACACATTCCTTGCGGTAATTTTTGGATTTTTTCATCAACTCTGCAGGAACAACCTTGTCCTTGAGAATCTTGCCATCGTTATACACATCATGAATAAAACAGTTCAATGCACGCTGCCGCTGTTTCAGTCCCTGACTGGTCCTGTCCCATTCCTTCTGTGTAATGATTCGTGGCACCAGGTCAAAAGGCCACTGTCTGTCGATATTGCCTGCTTCACTGTACACCGTGAAAGAAATGCCCATGGTCTTGATGGCATGTTCAACGGTTGCCTTGCGCTGCTGTAACTCAGCATGGGTAAAGGAGGAGAGAAATTTTGTTAACTTGCGGGCAGCTTTTCGGGGATAGCCGGGCGAACTGATGAGTTCGTCATAAAACTCGCCCGGGTTATAGGATTTCCAGCTTATTTTCATAAAAAAGAATCAGGTTTCCGCCGTGATAAACATCATGCCACAAGCAATTGAATCGGGTCCAGTTTCAGATGTTGTCATCGATCAGGAAGCCTTATGAAAATTCGATGCTGTGATAATAAAAGAGTTGCGTGTTTTCGCTCCAGCCCTGAGGCTCCAGTCCGGCTTTGCGTCGTAACTCCCTGATAAAGTTTTCCCTGTCAGGGAGTTTTTGCCAGACCGATGGGAGAAAGGTAGCACTTTTCCCATTTTCACGAAGTATCAATCCGTCTATGCCTGGCTGTATTTTATCCAGCGCTTCCTGCCGCGAACTTACCGGGTAAGCCTGCGCTTCCGTCAGCACGGAAATATGGATGTTGATCTGCTGAAATTCCTGCACGCTCAGCGGCCGGAAACGTGGATCCTTGAAGGCAGCAGCCTGGGCATTATGGAAGATGTCCACAAGCAGTGGACGTCTGGCGACCAGTGAGCCAATACAGCCGCGCAAGGCGTCACCGATGTTCAGGGTCACGAAACTGGCTTTTTTCTCCAGCAGCTCGGGCGCGTATAGGGTCTCGTCAATGATCTCGGTTCTGGCAGCCAGCCTGTACTCAATCGCAGTCCTGGCAACCTGCAGCATGGCTTGCCGTTGCGCCAGACTATAGGGCTGCTTGTCAGTATTCATGGAGCAGCATCAATCACAAATGCGCCATAACCTACGACGCGATCTTTTGGTCCGGCAGTGTCGCCTGAATTCAGCAGCATCAACTGCTTGATGTCCAAGTGCTTCTGCCGGGCCAGGTACAGCAGACCATTCAGAGGTTTGCAGCCACAGGCTTCAGCGCCCTGCAGATCATCTTTCAGGCTGAGAATTTTTTCCGCTGTCTGCCTGTCCAGCGCCTGTGCCTCAGCATAGTCATGATAGTGGCTGAGGTCAGAGCTGATCACAACCAGGGTTTCTTCTCCTCCCCAGACGGATGCCAGT
>CAZKJY010000189.1:0-4554 GCA_964553165.1 uncultured Enterobacteriaceae bacterium | reverse complement strand
TGAACATCTTTTTCTTCTGCGCAACCGACATGGGCTCGATCAACGCCTGATTCCCGTCTCTCAGATCAACGCTGCACCAGGTCGGCGCTTTGTCGATGACCTTGTCCGGCCAGGATCTGTCTGGCAATTGGACCGGCTGAAAGGCTTTGTATTTGGTGTGATCGTAACGGTTCACGAGCAGACTCCATATCGGTTAACAGTTTACGAGGGGCATTGTACCCGAGCCGGCGCAGATTTTTATTGCTAATGTTGTGCAAATATGGCATTTATTTAGCATTAAATGCTAATAAATATAAAATTATAGGTATAAAATACCAATTATATGAGATATATTAATCGAACAGGTAATTCTGGAGCTTCCAATGGAACTGGATCGCGCCGATAAGCGCATACTGGCAGAGCTGCAGGAAAACGGACGCATCAGCAATCAGGAGCTCGCTGACAAGATCGGTCTGTCACCTTCTCCCTGTCTGCGCCGGGTGAGGCAGCTGGAGGAGAGTGGCATTATTGAAGGGTATGCTGCGCTGTTGAATGCCTCCAAACTGGGGCTGAAACTGATTGCGCTGATCCAGATCAGCATGGACAAGCACACGCCGGAACGCTTCGAATATTTTCAGAAGGTGGTCAGTGCCTATCCGGAAGTTCTGGAATGTCTGCTGATTACAGGACAGTCAGCCGACTATCTGCTCAAGGTGGCGGTCCCGGATATGGAGCAGTACCAGGATTTTCTGCTGAACAGGATTACCAAGATCCCCGGCGTGTCCGATGTGCATTCGAGTTTTGTCCTACGTGAAGTGATCAGCACGACAAAACTGCCATTGGGTACTATCAACTGATCACCGTCATCCTAAAAGAGGGGGGAGCCGGCCGGTAATAAGAGAAGCACCCGTACAGGCTGCGTGCCAACGGACAGGGTGTCCAGTGCATGAGCTCGGGACGATGCGGTCAGGACTGTCTGGGGGGCTGGACAGTGATCGATAGACCGCTTGAGCGTTGTTGCAGGCAGGGGAGATGCACTTATTACCGGCCGGATTTTTTCCCGCTTGAAGCGCTTCAAGCCTGTATCCCTTGTGTTATAGTGCCTCTCCCGCCGCAGATTAACGAGGCAAGACCATGGCGAGCATCTTTACAAAAATTCTGAACCGCGAGATTCCCGGCCATTTTGTCTGGGATGACGCACAGTGTTTTTCCATCATGACCATCCAGCCAATCCGTGAAGGCCATCTGCTGGTCATTCCCAAACTGGAAGTCAACCACTGGGATGATGTTCCTGCCGAAACGGCGGCCCATCTGATGCAGGTGGCTCAGAAAATTGCCAAGGCCATGAAGGCTGTAATTCCCTGTAAACGAATCGGTGTCACCGTCATAGGCCTGGAAGTTCCACATACCCATATCCACCTGATGCCGATTGATAACATGGGCGATATGGATTTCAGCCAGGCTGCACCAGCCTCCGAAAAAAAACTGGCTGCCACGGCCAAGATGATCAGAAAGGCACTGCAGGCCCGGGGATTTTCCGAAGCGGACATTTAAGACAGCCGCGATGGGAGCCAATAAAGACAATATCTACCTCTATGATGAAGCGCTTGCCGACTTTGTCTTCGATGACAGGGTAGCAGCCGTCTTCACTGACATGATCAATCGCTCAGTGCCGGGTTATGCGCTGATGGTCAGATTGATTGCCATCATCGCAGAACGCTATGCCAGAGCCGGTACCAATCTGTATGACCTTGGCTGTTCACTGGGTGCGGTCAGTTTTTTACTGCGCCAGCTTGAGCTGCCAGGCACGCGGGTGATCGGGGTGGACAATTCGGCAGCCATGCTGAGCCGCTGTGAACATTACATGCAGCAGGGATCGGGGCTGGACTATGAGCTGCGCTGCGAAGATGTGCAGACAGCAGCGCTGGAAAATGCTTCCGTGGTTGTACTCAATTTCACCCTGCAGTTTATTCCGCCTGAGCAGCGTGATGCACTGGTTAAAAGAATTTACCAGGCACTGAATCCAGGTGGGGTGTTGATCGTTTCCGAGAAAGTTGTGTTTGACGATGCTGACAGGAATGCCCTGTTTGTGGAACTGCATCATCGCTTCAAGCAGGCCAATGGCTATTCCGAGATGGAGATCAGCCGAAAACGCTCAGCCATCGAGAATGTACTCATTCCAGAAACGGTGGAGGTACATCGGCAGCGATTCACGGACGCAGGCTTCAGCCAGGTTGAGCTCTTGTGTCAGTGTTTTAATTTTGTGTCCCTGTTTGCCGTGAAATAATGCCATGTCTGCCGCCAGACTTTTTGATTACACCGCGCTCAGGCAGCAACTGGCAGGGTCAAGACTGGCTCCTTTGCTGCAGGCTGTTCCCGACGATTTTGTGGCACGTATCAATCATGGTGATTTTCCGGTTTGGCGACAGGTGCTGGACAGGCTGCCCGAGATTCAGGCGACCTCTTTTGATCTGCTGCATGAAGTCCGTATCGGGGAAGCAGGGCAATGCACAGAATCGGAGCGGGAGCAGCTTAAAAAGCTTTTGCTTGATTTGCATCCTTGGCGTAAAGGACCGATTGGTCTATTTGGTCTGACGATTGATACGGAATGGCGTTCCGACTGGAAATGGGATCGGCTGAAACAACACCTGTCGCCGCTTCATAATCGAACCGTACTCGACGTAGGCTGTGGCAACGGCTATCACTGCTGGCGCATGGCCGGAGCCGGTGCACGGCTGGTTTTTGGTGTCGACTCCCACCTGCTGTTTAACATGCAGTACTGGGCGATCCGGCACTTTCTACCGGAGGTGCCGGTGCATGTCCTGCCGCTCTCACTGGAGCAGGTACCTGCACAGTTAGCTTGCTTTGATACGGTATTTTCCATGGGCGTGCTGTATCACAACCGCTCTCCGATTGATCATCTGCTGGCGCTTAAGGACTGTTTGCGTGCAGGCGGGGAGCTGGTTTTGGAAACGCTGGTCATTGATGGTGAAGAAGGCATGACCCTGCTCCCGCAGGGGCGTTATGCGCGCATGCCGAATGTCTGGTTTTTACCAAGCTGTGCCACACTGGAAAGCTGGCTGAACAAGTGCGGGTTTAAGAAAATTCGTCTGGTTGATGTGACAGTGACTACAACAGAGGAACAGCGCAGTACTGACTGGATGACATTTGAATCGCTGCAACAGGCGCTTGATCCTGATAACCCCACTCTTACTATTGAAGCCTACCCTGCGCCGAAGCGGGCTATATTCATCGCAGAAAAATAGTTTTACTGATATTCAAAAATTCTGGTTCAAACTTGACTGGAAATTGTTTATCCTCTTTGCATAGTAAATGAGGCCTGTATTTTAGGGATAAAAGCGAAAAAGCCACTTCACCTCATCTCTTCCCCGATGTGAAGCTGGCACAGGATTCAATCATGGCACGACCTCTGCGCATAGAATATCCAAATGCTTATTATCATGTAAGCAACCGGGGCGAGGCTGGGCTGACACTTTTCCCTTCAGAAAAATACTACCTGGCTTTTCTGGCCGGTCTCGAAGAAGCCTGTGAGCGTTTCAATGTTCAGGTGCATGCCTACTGTCTGTTAAGAAATGAATACCATCTTCTGGTCAAAACGCCGGAGGCCAATCTGAGCCGTTTCATGCGGCAGGTCGACGGACTCTATACCCAGTATTACCAGACAGCAAAGCATACCGTGGGCTCGGTTTTTCATTCCCGCTACAAATCCGTGCTCATACAGGCCCAGCCCTATTTGCTGGAGGTGTCACGTTACCTCCATAGCCTGCCGGCCCGGGGACAAAAACAGGCACTCGAACATCCCTGGTCGAGCATGACTTACTATGCCAATCAGGCCAGGCCGCCCGCGTGGCTGGATATCAGTGAAGTCCTCGGGTTGTTGGGCAAGGGCGCCAGACCTTATGCAGGCTATGTGACTTTTGTGAATGCAGGGCCTTCCGAACAGATTACGGCTTTCTATAACCGCAAAAATCTGCTCTCTATCCTTGGTGATGACCGCTTCAGGAAAAGTGCGAGAGCAAAATGCTCGCCGGAGAAACCCCGGGGCGTTTCACGGGGACAGTCCGCCCGGCAGCGTCCCTCCATGAAACAGGTGGTGGAAGCTGTCGCCAAAACTTTCAAGGTGGATGAAAAGAGCATTTACCGCGCGTCTCGGGGGCCCAGTTCCAAGAATGTGCCACGCTGGGTTGCCATGCATCTGTGCCAGGAACTCTCCAGTGTCACGCTGCAGGATATCGCCAGTCGTTTCGGGTTGAAGCGATATGGCACCGTTTCCACCACGGTCGGCAAACTCAAGCAGGAGCTGGAGGTAGATGACGCGCTCCAGAAAACCGTCGATATCCTCAAAAAGCGTCTGCGTTCCTAAGTATCCATTTCTGAGCTCTCTTTCCTGAGAGTCCTTCCTGTCCAGGCTATCTGGCGCTTGTATTTCCGGGTTGTGCGGTTACACTGCCGTATCATAGTCTTACCCGGGTAGCATATGACAGTAGCCAGCCTAAAGCACAAAGACCGCCCGCTAGAACTGATGCCTTTTTTGCAGGGCATGTATGATGCCGG
>CAZKJY010000188.1:0-4562 GCA_964553165.1 uncultured Enterobacteriaceae bacterium | reverse complement strand
GATACCAGGGAAAAGCGCCCTGCGCAGACGGACCCGAGGCCAGGGACCAGTTCTCCAGCCAGACCCGGAAAGGCTCAGCTTCTGCACCGGCCAGGCCGGGATTTTCCCGGGCAAATCGTTCCAGTGCGAGATGTTCCTGTGCCGCAGTATCGGTAATGGCGACATGCGCCATCCAGATACGCGGACTTTCCCAGCCCGTGGCTGTAAGGTCTGCCGCACTTAATGCCGTACTGAAAAAAGTCACCTGGTAGCCGAAGTGGCGGCCATCTTCCGTGAACAGGTTGCCGGTGAAATACCACCATTCATTGCGGAAGCCTGGATGCAGGGTATGGTCAGCCGGAAAACTGAAGCTGCGAGGGGCATCGGCCTGCAGAAAGCCTTGGGTGTTTTCTCCGCCCAGCGCCGTGCCGACATCAAGGCTGAAGTCAGTTTGCCGAACGGGTTCGGGCGCCGGTGCGCAGGCGCTCAGGCAGAGGATGAAAAAAAGGCCATGCCGCATCATTCTTCCCTCAATGCCAGTGCGGGCCTGATACGGCTGCTCTTCAGGGCCGGGTAAAGACCCGCCAGCAGGGCAGCCAGTACGGCAAGAATCACCGCTTCAATCAGAACCTGCTGCGGTAAAAAGTGCTGCATGCTCCAGCCAAAAGAGCGTTTGTTGATGACATCGATCAGGACATCCGACATCAACAGCCCCAGGGGCAATGAAAGCAGACCGGCAAACAGGCCCATCAGCAGAGTCTGGCTGAGTATCAGCCAGGCGATCTGTGGCGGCGTCATGCCGCAGGCCCGAAGCGTGGCATATTCCCTGCTGCGTTCCAGTAACAGTGCCATCAGGGCGCTGAACACGCCGATGAAAGCAATGACAATAGCCAGTAAACGCAGGACATTGGTGATGGCAAATGTGCGGTCGAAAATAGTCAGGGTCAGTTCGCGGATGGCCTGGTTTGGAAACACCGCCGTCTGCTGCCGATCGGCAAGCCGGGCCTGCACCGTTTCCAGTAAATCAGCCCCGGAGCCTTCCGTAAACAGGGTCAGCCGGCCCGGATTTTGTTCCTGCCACCATTGCTGATACAGGGATTGATGCATGCCGAACATGCCCTGACTTGGCGTGTAATCATAGAAGATGCCGAGTACCGGAAACTCCTGCATGCCACGGTCAGTTGCAAGGTTCACACGACTGCCCACTGCTGTGTCACTGAGCCAGGCCAGGGGTTCTGAAATCAGCACACCCTCGCCCTGATTGAAGCGACGCAGATTGTCCTCGCTGATTTCCTTTAGATAGTAATTCTCGTTGGCAGACAGCTCACTGACATGCAGTCGGGCCTGCCCGAGGCTGCTCTCCACACGGGTGATAATGGAACCAGAAACGGCAGTTACCCCGGGCAGCCTGGCCAGACTGTCCTGTAGTTCTGCATCCAGATTGGCGCCGGTAATTTCGATATCACCCCGGAAACTCTGATCCAGCCAGATGATGACGGTATTGCGGAAACTGTCGACCATGACTCCAACCCCGACCGTGACGGCAATGGCAACACTGAGAGCAGCCACTGCCAATGAGCAGCGGTGGAGGGAACTGTGGAGGGTGCGCAGACTCATCCTGCCGGGTAAATGCAGCCTCTTGCCCAGTAGTCGCATCAACAGTGACAGCGCGAATGACAGGACAAGCGGTACCAGCAGACAAAATCCGGCAATCAGCAGAGTCAGGGCGATGAAACCGCCGACAAGGCCCCACCAGCCGCTTTGCAGAAGCAGGAATCCAGCCACCAGCAGGAACAGCCCTGTGTAAGAGAGCAAAGGCAGAAATCGCGACCACCGGTAATCATGTCTGGCACGTTGCTGCAGGCTTATTGGTTCAGCCTGGGTGGCACGCCAGGCGGGCAGAGCGGCCGAAAGCAGGGTAACGCCGAGGCCAATGCCGAATCCCATCAATAAAGACCCTGGGGTCACAAGAAAGCTGGTGACATTAAGCCGGTAGTTCAGATCGGGTATGGCGGCAGTGACCAGATCGAGCAGGGCCTTTCCCAGGAGGTATCCCAGCAGGACACCAATGGCGCTGGCAATGATGCCGTAGAGGGCGGCTTCACCCAGCACCAGCCGGTAGATTTCCCGCCGTGAGACGCCCAGTGCCCGGAAGATGCCCAGCGTGTGTTCGCGTCGCAGGACCGAGAGCGTCACGGTGTTGTATATCAGCAGGGCAGCAACCAGCAATGAAAGCAGGCTCATGGCGAGCAGATTGATGTGAAAGGCCGAGGTCATCTGACTCAGGGAATCGTTGCGCGTGCGGGCATCGACCAGCGTCAGGCCAGCTGGTAGCCAGCTTTCTACCTGCTCTGCCTCGCTTGCGTTCAGGATCAGATCAATACTGTCCACATAACCCTGGCGGGAGAGCACCCGCTGCGCCACGGCAATATCCGTATAAAGGATACCTTCCGTTGCCAGCGGATCAGAACTGGGCAGGGTGGCGACCAGTTCAAGGGTAGTTGTCTGGCCGGCACCGAGCGGGCTCTCCTGGCGGGAGGCCTGCAGCAGATCACCCGTATTGAATCCCGCCCGGGCAGCAGCACCCTGACTCATCATCACCGTATTGTCGGCGGCCAGCACATCGAACATTGCCGGATCAAAGGCCATCCCGCCGGTCTCGAAACCGGCCCGCTGCCGCTGCAGACTGAGTTCACTGAACAGGTCCTGACCCAGCAGGGTAAATTCTTCGCCGTTGATGCTGAGGGTACCGGTAAGCGACGGTGCCGAACGGCGAATGCCAAGCTCTGTTCGAAGACGGGCAAAAATCTCATCCGGGACGCCCCGACCAGTGCCGACAATCTGATGGCTGATGCTGCCGTTGACGGAGTCAACCGCCAGGGCAAAAGAGCGATTGGCACTGTTATTGGCCAGGTCTATGGCGACCACCATCATGACGCCGAGGACGATGCCCAGAAAGCTGAGCCAGCTTTGCCAGGGGTGCTGACGGGCATAACGCCAGGCGCTCAGCCCAAGCAGGGAACTACCAGGCAAAGTCACTGCTTCTTTCCTCCAGCATTCCATCTTCCAGGGTAACGATACGGTCCGCACTTTTAGCCACTTCAAGGCTGTGGGTCACCAGCAGCAGCGTCGATTGCTGCTCTTTGACCAGTTGGTGCAGGTGCTGGAGAATGAGCTGTCCTGATTTTGCATCTAGATTGCCGGTAGGCTCGTCAGCCAGGACCAGCAGCGGTTGGTGGATCAGGGCGCGGGCAATGGCAACACGCTGCTGTTCACCACCGGAAAGCTGGGCCGGATAGCGTCCCGCTTTGCCGGCTAAGCCGAGTGCCTGCATCAGCGAGGCAACCATGGGCTGTGACTGCTCGGCGCTGTAACCATTCAATTCCAGCGTGAAGGCAATATTTTCCTCCGCGGTCAGGCTGGGAATCAGATTGAAAAACTGATAGATGAATCCGATGTGCTGACGCCGGAAAAGCGTCCGCTGACTCTCATTCATGGCACTCAGGTTCTGGCCATTCACAGTGACCGTCCCCTCCAGTGGACTGTCGATGCCGCTGATCACATTCAGCAGTGTTGATTTGCCGGAGCCGCTGCGTCCAAGCAGGGCAACGCTTTCTCCCTGTGCCAGGTTGAAGCTGACCTCATGCAGCACTTCGTGGTTTTCCCCGGCTTCCTGGTAGCTGTGGCTGAGCCGGGATATCTGTATAAATGCCTTGTTCATGGTTGTTGTGCGTATCGTTTCAGGGCAAGCCTATCATAGGCCGCCGGTAGTACAGGGTGAAAAGTGCAGGGTAGGTTGTGCCGGGTAAGCCGGGTAAATAGTACCAGGTGCTATGATACGTCACAGGAGCTTCACGCATGAAAATTTGTTCACAATGTCAGACTCGCAATCCGGATACCGCCAGCTATTGTATGGCCTGCGGAAAGGAATTACCTGAACCCATGCAGCAGGAACCTGGTGAGTTCAATATTGCCGGCCTGAACCTGTTCATGCTCTCAGTGCTTGGCAGTATCGCCTTGTCACTGCTGCTGATAGTTGTCTTTCGCCTGCCGGTCTTTTTCCTGGCGGCTTTCCTGCCCCTGCTCTGGTACCGGAAAAAGTCTGATTAAATGACTTGTTGCTGGGAGGCCAGCTTAGTAGGCTTTCGGGGTAATGATGAGATCAGGTCTTTCAATAGTCTGTTTGCTGGTACTGACGACGCTGGGTGGTAACGCACAGGCGCAGGAATTCGTCGGTAGTGAGGCATGTGCCTCCTGTCACCAGGATGCCTATGACAACTGGCAGCTTAGTCATCACCGTCAGGCCATGCAGCCAGCCAGCGAGGAATCGGTGCTGGGCGATTTCAACAATGCCGCGTTCGATTATTTTGGCTCACGCTCACGCTTTTATACCCGCGATGGAAACTACTATGTCGAAACCGAAAATGCGGCAGGTGAACAGGAGCAATTCAGGGTTGCCTATACTTTTGGTTTTACTCCCCTGCAGCAGTATCTGCTGGAGTTGCCGGATGGCAGACTGCAGGCCCTGAGTATTGCCTGGGATACGCGTGGTGCTGAAGCAGGCGGTCAACGCTGGTATCACC